>CACLQG010000003.1 GCA_902609035.1 uncultured Bacteroidota bacterium | reverse complement strand
CTAGAGCCAAAGATTTTACTACCCACGCGAATCATATTGCTTCCCTGGGCGAGGGCCAGATGATAGTCTCCGCTCATACCCGTCGATAGGGTGGTCAGTTGTGCGTAATCATTACAAAGCTCATCGTAAAATATTTTTAGCCTTTTAAATTCACGACTAATCTGATCTTGATTGTCAGTAAAAGTAGCCATCCCCATCAGACCTTTTATTTCCAAATTTTCTAGTTTTTCTGAGAGTGAAAGGGCTTCAACTGCTTCATCCTCAGAAAAACCGAATTTGGTGCTTTCCTCGGCAATATTTAGTTGGAGTAGGCATTGAATGTTACGGTTATTTTTTAGTGCCTGTTTGTTAATTTCTGTTAGTAGTTTCAGGCTGTCGACTCCGTGAATTAGATCGACAAATGGGGCCATGTATTTTACTTTGTTGGACTGTACATGCCCGATCATGTGCCAACGAATATTTTTGGGTAGACTTTGGTATTTAGCCACCATGTCTTGGACTTTATTTTCGCCAAAAACCCTTTGTCCTACTTCATAGGCCTGCATGATTTCTTTATTGGATTTGGTTTTGGAGACTGCTACCAATTGAACATGGTCAGGAATTTCTTGCAATATCGTGATAGTATTTTGCGCAATATTCATAATACAAAGATATTGAAAACTTAGGGCAGTAAAGAAAGGTAATGGGAATTGATTTTTGGAGGATAATCTGTAAGATGAAATTAGTTGTAGGCTTCTATTACCTGATAGGCTAAATCTAAAGCATCTGTTCCATTTTGAAGACTTACGATTGGTTCCTCCTGTTTTTGAATAGCTATGGCAAAGGTTTCCAATTCTTCCTTTATGGCATTAGAATTCTCAATATTGGGGTTTTCGAAATAGATTTGTTTTTTTTGACCATCGGCATTTTCCAAAATCATGGCAAAATCCTCAGAAGTTTGGGGGGGCATCTTTTATCTTAACAACTTCTACTTTTTTTTCTAGAAAATCGACAGATATGTAGGCGTTTTTTTGGAAAAAACGGGTTTTCCTCATTTTTTTTAGGGAAATTCTACTGGCGGTAAGATTGGCTACACAACCCTTTTCAAACTCAATTCGTGCGTTGGCAATATCAGGAGTGCTACTGATTACAGATACACCAGAGGCCGAAACAGATTTCACTTTGTCCTTTACAATGCTGAGCAATATGTCAATGTCATGAATCATAAGATCCAAAACTACAGGTACATCAGTTCCCCTTGGGTTAAACTCTGCCAATCGGTGGGACTCGATAAACATGGGATGGCTGATGTAATTTTTAACTGCCTTAAAAGCAGGATTAAATCGTTCTACGTGTCCTACTTGTCCAAATACATTGTGATATTTGGCTTTTGCAGTGATTTCCTGTGCCTCTAAAAAACTATTGGCAATTGGTTTTTCAATAAAAATATGTTTTCCCGCCTCTAGAGCTTTTAAAGCCAATTTATGGTGATCAAGTGTAGGGGTTACAATATCTATCATATCACAGGCTTCAATTAAGGCATCAACGCTGTCAAAATGTTTGTACCCTTTTTCTTTTACGAGCGCATTTGCATTTTCGGTGTCGGGGTCATAAAAACCAACCAATTGGTAATGTTCTGAAGCATTTAATAAACGAAGGTGAATTTTACCTAAGTGACCTGCTCCTAATAACCCAGCTTTAATCATTTGATTTTGTTTGCTTAAAAATACCATCTTTTTCTGATTTTTTTTTAGAACTGATTACTTTTGTGCTAATGACAGACTCTACCAAGCATAAAGGTCAAAGGCGACTTTTGGTAAAACTTCTTGAGGAAAAAGGAATAAAAGATAAACAAGTGCTTAATGCAATTGGTAGAGTTCCTCGTCATCTCTTTATGGAATCTGGATTGGAAGATTATGCCTATGTTGACAAGGCGTACCCAATTGCTGCGGATCAAACGATTTCACAGCCTTATACCGTGGCTTTTCAGACGGAATTGTTGAAATTGAATAAAGGAGACCGTGTTTTAGAGATAGGAACAGGCTCTGGTTATCAAACTGCCGTTCTGTTGAATTATGAGGGGTTAAAGGTGTATACTATCGAACGACAACATGAGTTATACAAAAAAAAACTACATTACTTTTTAAAAAACTAAGGTTAAGTTCCAAAAAGATGATTTTTGGTGATGGTTACAAGGGTTTAGCAGATAAGGCACCATTTGAGGCGATCATTGTAACCGCCGGAGTAAAGAAGGTACCTAAGGCTTTGCTGGAGCAACTGACCCATGGAGGCCGCTTGGTAATCCCTATCGGAGAAAAAAAACAAATAATGACCCGATACGTTAGAACAGGGGAAAACTCATTTGACCGGCAAACCTTCGGAAATTTTAGGTTTGTTCCATTGTTAAAAAATAAAAGTTGATAATTAAGGTTAATAAATAGTAAAATTAGTGAATAAAGCTATTTGTTAAAATTTTTTTTGACCCGATCTAAATCTCTTTTGTTGTCACGATCTTTAAGGGTTTCCCTTTTGTCATACAATTTTTTACCTCTTGCAAGGGCTATCAACATTTTGGCAAAACCTTTTTCATTGATGAAAAGTTTTAGCGGTACGATGGTCAAGCCAGAATTTTTCACCTGTTTGAGAAGTTTGTTTAACTCTTTTTTGTTGAGTAAGAGTTTTCTGTTACCCCTTGGGCGGTGATTGAAACGGGTACCAAAAGCATATTCTTCGATGTACATATTTATGGCAAATAGCTCCTCTTTTTCGTTGAATTCACAAAAGCTTTCGGCTATGGAAGCTTTGCTCTTTCGAATGGATTTTATTTCGGTTCCGGTCAATACAATTCCAGCGGTAAACTGATCAAGTATCTCGTATTCAAACCGCGCTTTTTTGTTTTGTATGTTGATACCCTTTTGCACAAGGCAAAGTTAACAACTTATTCTTTAGTGTTTTCGGTATTGCGGAATATGATTTGGTCGTCAAAATAGTCAACTAATATGGATTTAGAGGTGTCTATTTTTCCTGCCAGAAGTTCTTTACTGAATGCATTGAGTACCTTTTTCTGTATGACCCTTTTTACAGGTCGTCCCCCGTATTCTGGATCAAACCCCCATTTGGCCAGTGCAGCAACGGCTTCATTGGAGGCAGATACTTTTAGTCCTTGTTGGGTAAGCCTTTGGGTCAATATTTTGAATTGCAGCAGGACGATGGATTGGATTTCCTTGGCTGTGAGAGGGGAAAACATAATGATGTCATCAATTCTATTGAGAAATTCTGGGCGTATAGTACTCTTTAGAAGTTGTAAAACGGCTGATTTGGCATAGGTCTCAGCTTCATTAAAATCATTATGGGTTTCGAAGGCCGATTTGATTTCATAGGCCCCCAAATTGGAGGTCATGATGATAATAGTATTTTTGAAATCCGCTGTCCTTCCCTTGTTGTCCTTGATACTACCCTCATCTAGTACTTGTAAGAGCAAGTTGAAAGTATCGGGATGGGCTTTTTCAATTTCATCAAGTAAGACCACTGAATACGGCTTTCTCCTGACAGCCTCGGTGAGTTGCCCTCCTTCGTCATAACCCACGTATCCTGGGGGAGCACCTACTAGTCGGCTCAAGGCATGTCGTTCTTGATATTCGCTCATGTCTATTCGTGTGATGTTATTCTGATCATCAAAAAGTACTTTTGCCAAGGCTTTAGCCAATTCTGTTTTTCCAACTCCTGAAGTACCTAAGAAAAGAAAGCTACCGATGGGTCGGTTTTGATCTTGTAATCCCGCACGACTCCTTCTGATGGCGTCTGAAACGGCCTCTACTGCCGCTTCTTGACCGACCATACTTTTGTGGATTTCTTTTTCCAGATTAAGCAAACGTTCTTTATCGGTTTGTAACATTTTACTGGTAGGAATTCCCGTCCATTTAGCGACTACCTCGGCAATGTCGTCATAATTGACTTCTTCCTTTATGAGAGTTTCATTCTTCTGGTGCTCTTGGAGTTCTTGATGGAGTTGGTTAAGGGTCTCTTGAGAAGATTTTATTTTCCCATAACGCAATTCGGCAACAGTGCCGTAGTCACCTTCGCGCTCAGAACGATCAGCACGGAGTTTATAGTTTTCGATTTCCTGTTTTACCTGTTGGATTTTGTCTACTCTCTCTTTCTCTTGACTCCATTTAGAAAAAAGGGTATTGCGTTCTTCTTTAAGATTGGAAAGCTCTTCATTCAGTTTGGCCACTTTTTCCTTGTCTTTTTCTCGTTTTATGGCAACAATTTCTATTTCAATCTGTCGGATTTTACGGTCGAGTGTATCCAGCTCCTCTGGTTTGGAATTCATTTCCATCCTTAATTTAGAGGCAGCTTCATCCATAAGATCTATAGCTTTGTCGGGAAGGAAACGATTAGATATATAACGATTGGAGAGCATTACAGCTCCAATTATAGCTTCGTCTTTAATCCGGACTTTATGGTGGGCCTCATATTTTTCTTTGATGCCTCTTAAGATGGAGATGGCACTCTCGGTATCAGGTTCATCAACTATCACTTTTTGAAACCTACGCTCTAAGGCTTTATCTTTTTCGAAGTATTTTTGGTACTCGTCTAGGGTGGTGGCTCCAATGGCTCGAAGTTCTCCTCGAGCCAGTGCAGGTTTAAGAATATTTGCGGCATCAATCGCGCCTTCACCGCCACCAGCACCAACCAAAGTATGTATTTCATCTATAAATAGGACGATGTTTCCATCGCTGTTGACTACCTCTTTGATGACGCTTTTGAGCCGTTCTTCAAATTCACCCTTATATTTGGCTCCTGCAATGAGAGCTCCCATATCGAGTGCGAAGATTTGTTTTTCGTTTAAATTTTCAGGAACATCCCCATCTACAATGCGATGGGCTAAGCCCTCTGCTATAGCGGTTTTTCCTGTTCCTGGTTCCCCTACCAAAATAGGATTGTTTTTGGTACGTCTAGAAATGATTTGAAGTAAACGTCTTATTTCCTCATCCCGACCTACAACAGGGTCTAGTTTCCCCCCCTTGGCCAATTGATTGAGGTTCTTGGCGTATTTTACTAGCGCATTGTAATGGTCCTCAGCCGAGGCAGAAGTTATTTTTTCCCCTTTTTGGAGTTGCGTAAGGGTTTCCTCTAATTTTTTTTTGGTTATACCTTGGTCTTTTAAAATTTTACTGATACTGCTAGCGCAATCTAATATGGAAATTAAAAGGTGTTGAGTGGCAACAAACTCGTCTTTAGATGTTTTAGATAAATTAATTGCATTAATGAGTGTCTTGGTGGCATTTGGAGAGACCACTATGTCTCCACCAGTGAACTTGGGTAGATTTTCTAGGGCACTGTTAGTTAGTTTTTCTAAAAGTGAAAAATTGACTTGAAGCTTTTTGAAAACAAAAGGTAATACATTGTCATCTACATCTAATAAGGCTTTAAACAAATGCTCATTTTCAATTTGTTGGTGGCCCATTTGTTGGGTCAGTTGCTGGGCAGTCTGAACCACCTCTTGAGATTTTAGGGTAAAATTATTTAGATTCATTGCATTTTTAATAATACTTAATCAAGATTTATTCCAGTAAGAGAATACCGCCTAATTGTCCGATTTGGAGGTGTTTAAACTGACAAAATGTCTATTTTTAATGGATTGTTCCATTTCTTTCCAAACCTTATTCAAACCACTTATTAAATCAGAGGCAATCAAAAAGGAGGAAGAGTGCGACTGTAATTGTATGTCTCCTGAACGACCATGGGCATATACGCCAAGCAATGCAGCTACTTGAGGAGGATATCCTTTGGCTAAAAGTCCACCGATGATGCCTGTGAGTACATCACCACTACCTGCCTTAGCCATCCCAGGGTTTCCCGTGCTGTTAAACCAAAAGGTTCCATTGGGAAAGGCTATGGCAGTATGCGCGCCTTTCAATACGCAGATTAGTTGGTTTTTCTGAGAGAATTGGGAAAGCCGTTCCATTTTTTCCTGATCGTTTTTCCAAGAACCCACGAGCCTTTCAAATTCTTTTGGGTGGGGGGTGATTATAGTGTTTTGAGGAAGTTTTTTAATCCATTTTGGGTGGTTGGCGAGGATATTGATGGCATCCGCGTCGATGACCATTTGGGCTTCTGTTTTGGATAAAAGAGAAAATATAAACTGGGTTGTTTGATTGCTGGTTCCTATTCCTGGACCTAAGGATATTGTATCATAACTAAGATCATAATGTCCTGATAAACAATTATCTCCGATATTTAACTCAATCATTGATTCAGGTAATGAAGTTTGTAAAATTTGTACTCCAGACTGCGGAGTGAGGATTGATAATTTGCCTACCCCCGATCTTAGACTTCCTTTTGCAGCAAGTATGGAAGCACCCATTTTACCTTTACTTCCAGCGACTAACAAATGGTGTCCATTGTTTCCTTTGTGATCGAATTTTTTGGGACTTTGATATAGACTTAAAGCTTTTTTTGAAGTCAAGTAGTGGTATGGAGTTTTGATTTTTTCAATGGATTCGGGCAGAAGTCCAATATTTATTAAATGAAATTGTCCGGTTTTTTCACCCCGCTCGGGTAAAAGAAAGGCAAGTTTGGGCAGTTGGAAACTCAGTGTAAAATTAGCCTGAAGGATTTCATCGTCTTTATTGTCATTATTATATTCGGAAAAAAGTCCTGATGGGGTGTCTAAGGAAATTATAGTGTTAGGAAGCGCATTAAGGGATTGAATTACTTTCTTTAATTTCCCCGTTACAGGGCGATTAATACCTGTTCCCAGTAGGGCGTCTATAATGATCTCTTGAGTTGCAATGTGGGACAAAGCCATAGTGGTTAATTTCTTTATGTCACTTGTTTTAATTTTACGTTTATTTTCTGAATAATCACTACTTTGGTTGTCTCCTAGTGGGAATTCATAAACGGTACATAGGTAGTTTTTTTCAATTAGTAAACGATAGAGTGCTAGCCCATCTCCTCCATTGTTTCCTGTACCACACAACAGGCTAAACCGTTCATTATTTTCATATTTATCAATAATCCAATCTCTACATGCAGTGGCTGAGCGCTCCATTAATTGAATAGATGAAATACCTTCTTTGGTTATGGTTTGACGGTCGACCTTTTGTATTTGAAATTTATTCAGAATTTTCATTGTAATAAATTTAACATCTTTGATTTTAATAGTTGGATTTGGATGCAAAGAGGCAAAATAAAAATATTATTAATCAGTTTTTTTATTATTTATTTTGATTAATTATCAACTATTTAAAATATTTAAATTTTAATTTAATAATAAATTATTAAGGTTTTAATAAAACCGTATTTTTGTATCTCAATTCGTTGAATGATGATAGCAAGAGATACAGCAATTTTTGATTTGATCACCTCGGAAGAAAAAACGTCAGTTGAATGGTATTGAATTGATTGCTTCTGAAAATTTTACTAGCCCAGCCGTAATGGAGGCCACGGGATCTATTTTAACCAATAAATATGCTGAAGGTTACCCTGGAAAACGTTATTATGGTGGATGCGAGGTAGTGGATCAAATAGAACAAATAGCGATTGATCGCGCGAAAGAATTATTTGGTGCCACTTATGCCAATGTGCAACCCCACTCTGGCTCCCAGGCCAATACAGCTGTTTTCCATGCCTTTTTAAAGCCAGGAGACAAAATTTTGGGATTTGATTTGTCTCATGGTGGGCATTTGACCCACGGTTCGCCTGTTAATTTTTCAGGTCGTTTGTATAAAGCTCATTTTTATGGGGTTCAAGAAGACACTGGAAGATTGGATTACGAAAATATTTTAGCCATTGCTAAAAAGGTTCAACCACAAATGATTATTGCTGGGGCATCTGCTTACTCTCGAGAAATTGATTTTAAAAGATTCAGAGACATAGCGGATGAGGTAGGTGCCTTTTTATTGGCTGATATCTCACATCCTTCGGGGATGATAGCTACAGGTTTACTATCTGATCCTATTCCCCACTGTCATGTGGTAACTACTACAACTCACAAAACATTGCGTGGTCCACGTGGAGGATTAATTCTAATGGGTAATGATTTCGATAACCCTTTTGGTGAAGCACTTAAAAATGGTACACTTCGCCAAATGTCCCACCTATTGGATATGGCAGTATTCCCTGGAAATCAGGGGGGGCCTCTAGAACATGTTATAGCAGCAAAAGCAATAGCTTTTGGAGAGGCATTAAGACCAAGCTTCAAAAATTATATGTTACAGGTCAGAAAAAATGCTAGTGCCATGGCTGATGCATTTGTTAAAAAAGATTACGACCTCATCTCTGGTGGCACGGATAATCACATGATGCTGATTGATTTGCGAAATAAGGACATTACGGGAAAATCTGCTGAGCAGGCTTTGGTTGAGGCAGATATCACTGCCAATAAAAACATGGTGCCGTTTGATGACAAGTCTCCTTTTGTAACTTCTGGTATCCGATTTGGAGCTGCCGCTATAACTACGCGTGGACTTCAAGAAGAGGATATGGAGACCGTAGTTGACTTCATAGATCGTGTAATTTCTAATCCCGAAAATGAAAAAAGTATCGAAGCTGTCGCAAAAGATGTAAATCAATTTATGGAAGGTAGGCCGCTTTTCGATTACTAATCTTTTTACTAATATTAACTTACTTTTTTTGGATGGACTAATTTTCCACATTAGTTTCAGAATAAATCAGTTAAGGAATTATTTTTTTAATTTTATATCTTAAATTAATTTTAAAGTAATGTGAAACAAGATGATTTTAAAAAAATTCACACCTTTACTGTTTTTTTTAGGAGCCTTTATTATAGCTCTTGGCTTAAATTATTATTTTAAAGATCAACCAAAAAGTAATATGCTAGGATTGGTTTCTACTTTGGATGCAAATAACACCGATGCCCCTATACCTCAGAAAATCAGCTATAATTTTGATGTAAAACCGATTCTTTCTGACAAATGTTATAAATGCCATGGACCTGATCCCAATTCTGTGGAAGCCAACTTCAGGCTGGATGTCAGTGACCATTGGTACAGAGCAAGTGTTGAAGATCCTAGAAAACAGATAATTTTCCCTGCTGATGTTCCAAGAAGTGAATTGGTTAATCGTATTCGATCCAAAAGAGCTTCTCATCAAATGCCTCCACCAGAATCTAATTTAGAGTTGACCGAAAGAGAGAAAAAAATTATAGAAAGATGGATTGAACAAGGTGCAGAATGGGAGACCCACTGGGCCTATAATCCTCCCATAAAAAGCAATCCTAAAACACAAGATTTGCAAGAATGGAGTACCCATACCATTGACCATTTTATAGGCAATAAAATGTTTAAAAAAGGATTAAAACCATCGGCTAAGGCATCCAAAGAGATAATCCTTCGACGCTTGTATTTTGATCTTATAGGACTTCCACCTTCAGTCAGTGAAATTGATTCTTTTCTTAACGACGATAGCAAAAATGCATATGAAAAGGTAGTGGATAGTCTACTAGAATCCCCCTCATATGGGGAGCGAATGGCTTCGATATGGATGGACATTGCCCGCTACGCCGATACCAATGGATATCAAGATGACACCCAGCGTTTTATGTGGCCATGGCGAGATTGGGTTATACACGCTTACAACAAAAATCTTCCCTATGATGAATTCGTTACGTGGCAATTGGCGGGTGATCTTATCCCCGAGGCGACAAAAGAGCAAATTTTGGCAACAGGATTTAACCGCAATCATATGATCACACAAGAGGGTGGGGTAATTGAAGAAGAATATCGTGTTGAATATGTAGCAGATCGAACAGCGACTACTGCCAAATCGTTTATGGGATTGACTATGGAATGCGCGCGTTGTCATGATCATAAGTACGACGAGCTCACCCAAAAGGACTATTTTAACCTTTACAGCTTTTTCAATCGATTAGATGAGAAAGGTGTGATCGGTTATCAAGAAGTAGCTTCACCCAAAATCAAATTGAATCAGGAATTGATCGATAGGGAACTTGCTTTTGTAAGATGGCCCGACAGCATCCCCGAGCTTGAGGTCATGGTTATGGAAGAGGTGGAGGATTTAAGGAATACCTACATTCTGAATCGTGGAGCCTATGACTCTCCTACAGAATATAAACTCGATGGCGGAATGCCAGGTAACATATTAAGTTTTGACGTTAGTTTGCCCAAGAATAGATTAGGACTTTCAAAATGGCTTTTTGATCCTAAAAATCCGTTAACATCAAGAGTAGCGGTGAATAATCTTTGGCAACAATTTTTTGGCATGGGTATTGTGGCAACTCCCTCAGATTTTGGAAATCAAGGTTCATTACCTACCCATCCAGAATTATTGGATTGGTTGGCGGTGACTTTTATTGAAGAGGGCTGGGATACTAAAAAGATGATCAAAAGAATAGTCATGTCTTCAACCTATCAACAATCTAGCAAACCTAATGCTTTACAGTTGAGTATCGATCCTAAAAACCAATATTTATCTGTTTTTCCAAGACAAAAGCTTACAGCTGAGATGATAAGAGACAATGTTTTGGTAAGTAGTGGTTTATTTGTGGACCGAATAGGTGGTCCCAGTGTTAAACCCTATCAGCCTCCAGGTTTATGGGATGAAATGACCGGAGGAAGTACATCCAATTCGCTTAAGCGCTATATAATGTCGACCAATGGAAATCAATATCGTAGAAGTCTTTACACATATTGGAAAAGAACAGTACCTCCCCCGGGTATGATTACGTTCGATGCCTCCTCAAGGGACTATTGTACTGTGGAGCGTCAGAAAACCAGTACGCCATTGCAGTCACTTATATTACTGAATGACCCGCAAGTTCAAAATGCTGCTGAAGCCATTGCAACTCTGATATTAGAAAGTGAAATTAAAAAAGATAAGTATCGTGTAGAAGCATTGCATCGCCGAATTACAGGACGAAACCCTAGTCGAAAAGCTTTGTCTGAAATGATAGACTATCTAAAATCAGCTGAGGAATTACATGCCAAAAAAACTAAAGAATTGACAGAAGAGGATCTAAAAATGAAGAGTTATACTTCTTTGGCGTTATTGATTTACAACTTGGATGAAACTTCACACAAAAGTTAAGCTATGGAGCAATTAAATAAGTATTTTTTAAATAATAACCGTCGCCATTTTCTCAAAAACCTAGGATTTGGAATTGGTGGTTTGGCATTGGGAAACTTATTGGACCCTTTTAGTATCAGTTCTTCAGATTCTGCTTCGCCTCAGTTGCAAGCAGGACCATTGCCTATACCTCATTTTGCACCCAAAGCAAAAAGGGTGATTTATCTATTTCAAAGTGGAGGGCCCTCACAATTAGATTTATTTGATTATAAACCTCATTTGAACAAATACCGGGGTATGGATTTACCCGATTCGATTAGAAAAGGACAAAGGTTGACTGGGATGACCTCACGTCAAGACAAATTTCCCGTAACAGGAAGTATCTATAATTTTAATCAATATGGTGAATCCCGAGCTTGGGTTAGTGATTTAATGCCACACGTTTCTAAAGTAGTGGATGAGTTGTGTTTTGTTAAATCCATGCATACGGAGGCGATTAACCACGACCCAGCAATAACTTTTTTTCAAACGGGTTCCCAATTGCCAGGCCGACCGAGTATTGGCTCCTGGATGAGTTATGGTTTGGGAAGTTTAAATGATAATTTGCCCTCCTTTATCGTATTACTTTCTACAGGAAATGGTAAGCCTCAACCACAACCATTATATTCTAGATTGTGGGGGAATGGTTTTTTGAGTTCACTGCATCAGGGCGTACAATTCCGTTCTGGCAAGGATCCCGTTTTGTATCTGCAAAACCCTGAAGGAGTTTCCAAAAGCGAAAGAAGAAATATGTTGGATCATTTGGCAGCTCTAAATGAAGAGCAAGAGAAAACATTCGGTGATCCAGAAATTAATAGTCGTATTTCAAATTACGAAATGGCTTATAGAATGCAAACTTCAGTCCCTGATGTAATGGATATTAGCGATGAACCGGATCATATTTTACGTATGTATGGTAAAAATTCCTACCAACCTGGGACCTATGCTGCCAATTGTCTTTTGGCCCGTCGCTTAATTGAGAAGGATGTAAGATTTGTTCAATTGTACCACACCGGTTGGGATCAGCACGACAATTTACCCTCACAAATAAAACGTCAGGCTGAGGATGTGGATCAAGGCACTGCTGCTTTGATTATGGATTTAAAGCAGAGAGGTTTATTAGAGGATACTCTTGTGATTTGGGGAGGCGAGTTTGGAAGAACAAATTATTGTCAAGGTAAACTTTCCGATACGGATTATGGTCGAGATCACCATCCCCGATCTTTTACAATTTTTATGGCAGGAGGCGGAATAAAGCCTGGATTTAGTTATGGAGAGACAGATGATTTTGGATATAATATTGTCAAAGACCCTATGCATGTGCATGACCTTCAAGCTACCTTACTTAACCAGTTTGGTGTCGATCATGAAAAGATGATTTATAAGACCCAAGGCAGAAGGTTCAGATTAACTGATGTTTCGGGTGAAGTAAAAAGAGATATATTGTCAATTTGACCTCGTGGATTATACATTAGAAATACTCAAATATATTGGAAAGTTCCACCCGTTGGTATTGCATTTGCCCATTGGTTCTTTACTTATGACTTTCTTTTTATTGCTCATCTCAAAGTTTCAAAACTTCCACCTTAATAAAGCCATTCGCATAGGGGTTGATTTTTCTTTTGCAGGAGCTTTGGTAGCCAGTTTACTTGGTTATTTACTCTCTTTAAACAATGATTATGACTTCAATACCCTTAAATTTCATTTTTGGGCTGGGGTTATTACTTTAATTCTGAGTCTAGGTTTGACTATTTTACACCGCTTGAAAGGAAGAGAAAATCTTTTTTTTTGGGGCTATATCCTTACTCTTATTGCATTAATTGTAACGGGACACAAAGGAGGACAAATCACTCATGGAGATGATTACCTTTCAGCTGCTGAATTATTTGAAAAACCTAAGGTTATTTTTGTAAAAGACAGCATTGATTATTATAATGATGTGGTCAATGTGATTTTTGAGGATAAATGCGTCAGCTGTCACAATGCGAATAAGAGTAAGAGTGATTTACGACTTGATCACTATAATTTGGTTCTAAAAGGAGGTGAACGTGGAAGCTTATTTAATACTCAAAATCCAAAAGAGGGAAGATTGTTAAAATACATCAATCTACCCAAAGAAGACAAACTTCATATGCCACCAAAGAATAAATCACAATTGACAGAAAAAGAAAAATGGCTTTTGGCAGATTGGGTGACTTCTGGAGCATACCTTGAACTAGGACAGACAAACTTGGCGAAAAACGAAACTTTTAAAACAAATATTTTGTCATTTTTAGGAGCTGATGAAAAAGTTAAACCTGCAAAAGGAAGTGACCTGGAGAAGTTAATTACCTTAGGGTTTAGGGTTAAACCCAATGCTCTTGAGGATAATCTACTGAAGTTAAAGTTTATGAAGTCAAGACTGGCTGATGATCATGTAAATACCTTGACGAAAGTTAAAAATCAACTCATAGATTTGGATGTTAGCGGAACGAATTTTGACAACAATATGGCTAAGGTTTTAATGGATTTTCCCAGGCTTAGAGTATTGCGAATGGATCAAACAAAGATCAGTGATATTGCTCTAGGCTATTTAGTAAACAGTAATTTAGATGTATTGAATTTGTGTAATACTGCTGTTACCCATCAAGGGTTGCAAAAATTATTGCTAAATGCTGCTCCAAAATCTATTTATGCTTGGAATACCTTGATAGAAAAAAATCAACAAAAGCAATTGGCATCTATTTCACCGTCATTGGTCAATTTTGGTACTTTCGATTTGTTTAAAGAGAAGTTGAGCCTAAGTCAACCTGAAATAATTAACTCTAATCACATTTTCAATGATTCGCTCAGTATTGTGTTTAAGGAAACAGTAGTAAAAAATAGTGATATCCATTTTACCCTAGATGGAAGTGAGCCAGATAAAAAAGATCCTATATATACTGGCCCTATTTCTATTAATAAATCGACTCAGCTTAAGGCAAAGTCGATAAAAAAAGGCTGGTCGGATAGTAAGGTTTTTGAGGTAATGTTGTTTAAAAACAATCATCATGTTGTTGACTTTCAAGTAAACAACGAACTAAAAAGGAGTTTTTCTATTAGTCATCATGTGAATTTAACTTTTGAGAACAACCAATCTGTTTTATTTGATGGTAAAAAAGGCAAAAAGGTTTATAGAGGCACTAGTATTGAGGTGGCTAAAACATGGTTAGGTGTTGTTGAACAAGATTTGGATATTGAGGTGGAGCTTAACAATTCAGATGAAATTAATCATGTTACATTGAGTATGCTGGAGAACTTAGACATGAGAAGTATTTTTCCTAAAAAAATTGAAGTCTATGGAAAATCTATGAAGGGAAAATACGAATTACTGAGCGAATTAGTTATTCCTGTTCAAGATAGTCCAGACGAAAGAATTTCTTATTTTAAAGACTTTACTTTACCCGTTGATTTTAATGGCTATAAAGAGATAAAGGTTATTGCTTTAAACCACATGAAATTCCCAAATGCACCAGTTTACCAAAAATGGAAAAGCAAAAAGTCGTGGGTTTTTGCCGATGAATTGATTTTTTGGTAATATAATTTTTAAATTTGACTGATCTTAGCTATAATAATTTTCTATAAGGGTGATAAAATACTCCATCATTTCAATAAATTTATATGTCAATAAGTTTTAAAAATTGATCAAATAGCCAATATTCAAATTTCAAAAAAACCTTTGTAATATTTAATCCTAAAAAGTAAAGTCGACAATTATAAATTTCGTGAAATTCAATGGATAATTTTAGTGGTTTTCTGGGAGAAAAATCAATTCAATACATTAGGCTTTAAGATTTACCATATTAAGATTTTTTCTAATTTAAAAACTTATGATTATGAATATACAAATTAGTCTTATAACTGAATTGTCAAAATTTTCAACTCTTATAATATCTCCAAAAAAAGTACCTTACCTTTGATTTACTTTTTGTTTTCATATGCTCTTTACACCTGTGGCTTCGTCTATGGAGTTTTTACTTTCACCCAATTTACTTTGGCCATCACCTGCGTCTACAGAGGGTATTACTCATTTTTGATATGATTAAGGTTGTAAAGATGTTATTTGATAACTATTTTTATAAGTGTTTAATGGTGACTCACTCTTTGGGGCTTATCTTCACCTCGAACAATTTACTCCAGTTTTTTCCAGTAACAAAAAAAGTTTTTCTAGAGGGATGGTAGGCAATACCATTGAGTACATCTAAGTTAGACAATTGTTCAACTTTACTTTTTAAACCCGAAAAATCGATTACACCCACAACGGCTCCTTTTTTTGGATTGATAATAATTCCAACTTCTTTTTTAAATTGATAAGTATTAGCATAAATTTTACCATTTACCCATTCCAATTCATTTATTTTTTTTAAAGCATTCTTATCTGTCATTACTTGGATTTTACCAATTTCTTTTTGGTTTTCTGCGTCCAAAATCCATATTTGGTGAGAACCATCTGATTTGTATAATTTTTTACCATCATTACAAAGTCCCCAACCTTCTTTACTTTCCTGATAAGCAAATGATTTTTCCATTTTGAGCTGGTTGGGGTCATATTGAAAACCAATATCTCCTTGCCAAGTAAGTTGGTATAGCTTATCATTCAGAAACGAAATTCCCTCGCCAAAATAGACTTTGTCTAATGTTGTTTTTTTGTAAACTTCTCCTGTTTCGAAATTTACTTTTCTTATACTGGATTTGCCTCTGAGCCCTGTACTCTCGTATAAAGTATCGCGATAAAATTCTAATCCTTGGGTATAGGCTTTTTTGTCATGAGGGTATTCATTTAGTATTGTGTAAGTATATAATTTTGGTTTTTTTTCAGAAACAATACTTATCATTTCCTCATATTCATATTTTTTACCAGAAGTATATACAGATGCTGTTAATTCAAATAAGCCCAATGACATTTTATTAAGAGCTAATCCATTATTGACTCTCTTTCCATCTAACTTAAATATTATAGAATCAATGGAGTATTTTTTTTTATTAATTATGTTAAAGTTTAATTTGTCATTGGGTGTAAATTTTTTGCTTTTTTCAAGAACTATGAGTTTTAAATCTTTTGAGATATCCGTATTGCACTTGAGAAAAAGTAGTGACAAAAATAAAATCCAAAATTTCATTTGTTATGTGTATTACATCATCATAAAATTAAGAATTTAAAATAATTGTCGAACGCTGGAAACGTATTATATTTGCTATGGGCAAGTCCTGCACAACCAGCTCCTGCCGAATCCCCCCAGGGCGGGAACGCAGCAAGGGTAGGCGGTCGTAGCGGTGTGATGTAGATCGCTTGCCCTTTTTTATTTTTAAATGACTAAAGTAATATTGATTACTGGTGCCTCTTCTGGTCTTGGCAAAGCCACTGCTGCTTATCTTATGCAACACAAATATCATGTTCTGGGTACCTGTAGGGAACCAAAAAAATATAGCAGTAATAACGGGGTTAAACTTTTACCCTTTGACTTGAATCAACCTAATACAGCCACTCTTCTCGTTCAACAAGTATTGGATAAAGCAGGGCGTATCGACGTATTGATCAACAATGCTGGCGCTGGGATCACTGGTCCAATTGAGGAGGTTGACTCATCGGCAATGGAATATCATTTCAGAACCAACTTCTTTGGCCCTTTAGTTTTGATACAAAAGATATTGCCTATAATGCGTAAACAAAAATCGGGTTTGATTATTAATGTAACTTCCATTGGAGGATATATGGGTTTACCTTACCGAGGTTTATATTCTTCATCAAAAGGAGCAATGTGGATTGCTTCGGAGGCACTTAGAATGGAGGTTAAACGTTTTGGAATTGATGTAGTGACTCTGGCTCCAGGAGATTATGCTACAGATATTAGTGCACGAAGAATATACAGCCCTCTTAATAAAGAGTCCCCTTATCACAATATTTATAAATATTCTCTTGATACAATAGACGACGATGTAGATAATGGGAGCGACCCCAATGAATTTGCTCAAAAAGTTTATAAAATTATTAACCTTAAAAAAAGAAAAGTACACTATAAATCAGGTTCATTTCTCCAAAAAATATCTCTAATTTTAAAAAGGGTTTTACCAGATACTATTTTTGAGAAAATCATAATGAATCACTATAAAGTTTAATCTTAATCTATTCTACATGAAATTTTTTATTGATACTGCCAACTTAGAGCAAATAAAAGAGGCTCATGATCTTGGTGTTCTGGATGGTGTAACCACTAATCCATCTCTAATGGCCAAAGAGGGTATTACAGGGGCAGATAACATCCTTAAACACTATGTAGATATTTGTAAATCTGTAAAAGGAGATGTTTCTGCTGAAGTCATTTCTGTGGATTTTGAGGGCATGGTCAGGGAAGGAGAACAATTGGCTGAATTACATCCCCAAATAGTGGTTAAAATACCTATGATAAAAGACGGGGTAAAAGCATTAAAATATTTTTCGGATCATAATATTAAGACGAATTGTACCTTAATTTTCTCAGCCGGTCAAGCTTTATTGGCGGCAAAAGCGGGAGCTAATTATATTTCACCATTTATTGGTCGTTTGGACGATATTTCTACCGATGGATTGTCTTTAATCAATGAAATTAGAGAAATTTATGACAACTATTCATTTGAAACAGAAATTTTAGCGGCTTCCATTCGTCATACTATGCACATCATCGATTGTGCCAAAATAGGAGCAGATGTAATAACTGGACCTCTAAATGCTATTATGGGTTTATTAAAACACCCTTTAACAGATAGCGGTCTTAGAAAATTTTTGGAGGATTACAAAAAGGGGAATTAACCTTATTCAAGGGTTTTTATAAAATCTGGTGAGCTGAAGTTGGCAAATCCTTCTTTTATGATACCCCTTCTATCAACAATTATGGCACGGTTGAGTAACGAAAGTACCCACTTTTTACTGTCTATGTCAAAGTCTGTAAAGGCAAGTTGGCTCTCAGGCTTGATCCCTAACATACGATGAACTTCAAAAACAATCTCATTGAATGGTTGGATACAAATTCCTTTAAATTGATATTGGGGAAATTGATTTTCCAATTTTTTTGCTTTTAGAACTGTACTCCGGTAGTGACTCATTTGTGTCTGTGACCAAAAATAAAATACAGTGGGTTTTTCAATCAATTTATTTGTACTAATAATTTCTAGTAAATGGTTTTGTAATCTCAATTCCGGTAATTTATTTCCCGCTGACATTTTTTCTATATCATTGTGTAAATCCAATACCTCTTTAAGATAAGGTTGAGAGGTGTTGACCAATAAAAAATGTTTTAAGAAATCTTGATGGTTGTCGTGGTTTTCCATTTTCATCAATTCCTCAAATGCGACAGCCCTGGCCAAGTTGTTTCTCAAAACATTTCCTTTAATATGGGATTTGATCAATTGTAGCCGTTTGATATTAAAATCTGTTTTTTGTCTGTTTCTAAAGTAGTTTTGAGTACTATCAAGGGCCTTCTTATTGAGGTAATTTAAAAGATAATTGATATAAGGATCAAAAAAAGCTAAGTCGGTTTCTCCAAGACTAAGGTATTTCCTGAAATCAAAATATAATGAATCTTGTTTTTTATTCCATAGTGTTCCTCTCAATAGTGCGTAACGCTCTTTTCGAGTGGCATAGGGGTATATGTAAGCCGCTTGGGTAATTTTTTGCGCAATAGGTGTAAGCTGATTAATTGAGTCCATTAAAATCCACTTATTTTTTTTCTCGATTAAAAGTGAGTCAATCAACATTGAAAAAGCTTTGGCATTACTCGAGTATTTTGAGGATAGAAAAGTATTTTCCACTTCAAAGCGAAGGAGTAAATTCATCATGAAATTATTTTTTGCTGCACCTCTGCCTGAAAAAACGATTGACTCATCAAAAGATGAAGCATTTATACGTACCCATATACTATCTCCTTTCTCTAAAAAAACAGATTTGTATTCAGGAATATGTTCGATTTTATAAATTCCTGATTCCAAAGAATCATAATATTTAAAAAAACGGTAATTATTGTTTAGTGTGAGTGAGTCAATCGTCTTATTGTCCTTGTAAAGTGTTACATAGGTAGAAGAAGGATTTACAATCTGTCCCCCAAAAAAAATTTTATTCGAGGGTATGTACTTTTCGCATGAAGTGATAAATATCAACAACAAAAGACATAGAATTTGATATGCTTTTAAACTACTCATATAACAGTGCAATTTACTCTAACTTAACTTTAAAAAAAAGCAATCGCTGTTGCAGAAATATTTACTTTTACAAATGCAAAATTAAAGTTATGTTATCGGTTAAGAATTTGTCGGTTCAATTTGGAAAAAGGGTACTGTTTGATGAGGTCAATGTAACTTTTACTCCTGGAAACTGTTACGGAATCATAGGTGCTAATGGCGCTGGAAAATCTACTTTTTTAAAAATTATTTGTGGCGTGCAAGAAGCCAATTCAGGTTCGGTTTTTTTAGAACCAGGTAAACGCTTGTCTGTTTTAGAGCAGAATCACAATGCATACGATGAATATCCCGTGTTAGAATCAGTAATAAGAGGTAACAAACCCCTTTTTAAGATCAAACAAGCGATTGAGGACCTTTACGCAAAATCTGATTTCTCTGATGCTGATGGAGAGCGAGTTGGGGAGCTGCAAATTCAATTTGAAGAAATGGATGGGTGGAATGCCGAAAGTGATGCCGCCTTTATTCTGTCTAATCTAGAAATTCCAGCACAACTGCACTATACATCTATGTCCGATTTGGATGGAAAACAAAAAGTTAGAGTCTTATTAGCGCAGGCCCTTTTTGGAAATCCTGATGTTTTGATAATGGATGAGCCTACAAACGATTTGGACTATGACACTATAATGTGGTTGGAAAACTTTTTAGCCCACTATGATAATACTGTAATAGTAGTCTCCCACGATAGGCATTTTCTCGATGCTGTATGTACCCATATATCCGATATTGATTTTGGGAAAATTCACCATTATTCAGGTAATTATACTTTTTGGTATGAATCTAGTCAGTTGGCTGTTCGCCAAAGGGCGCAACAAAACAAAAAAGCAGAAGAAAAGAAAAAAGAATTACAGGAGTTCATTGCTAGATTTTCTGCCAATGTGGCAAAATCAAAGCAAGCTACATCTAGAAAAAAAATGATTGATAAACTCAATATAGAGGAAATTCGCCCTTCAAGCCGACGTTACCCTGGAATAATTTTTGAGCAAGAAAGAGAAGGAGGGGATCAAATTTTAAATATTGAAGGCCTTTCATATAGTATGGAGGGGCAAAAGATTTTTGATCAAATTCATTTTAATATGGCTAAAGGAGATAAAGCCATTGTATTTTCAAAAGATTCTAGAGCAGTTAGTGCATTTTATGAAATCATAAATGGTAATTTAAAAGCCAATACCGGAAAATACGAATGGGGAATAACAACCATACAAGCATATCTTCCATTGGACAATGATGAATTTTTTGATACAGACCTTTCTCTAGTTGATTGGCTTCGACAATGGTCTCAAACTGATGAGGAAAGGGAGGAAGTTTACATCCGAGGTTTTTTGGGTAAAATGTTATTTAGTGGTGATGAAGCGCTTAAAGCTTCTAATGTTTTATCTGGTGGTGAGAAAGTACGATGCATGTTATCAAAAATGATGATGACGCGTGCCAATGTCCTCATGTTTGATGAACCTACTAATCACTTAGATTTAGAGTCTATTACTGCCATTAACAATTCATTAAAAAACTTTCAAGGTACGGTGCTTTGCACAACACATGATCACGCTTTTGCTCAGACAGTGGGAAATCGTATTCTTGAGTTGACACCAAATGGGATAATAGACAGGTATAGTACTTTTGATGATTACATGAGTGATACTAAAATTAAAGAACTGAGGAATAAAATGTATTCTTAGTTTCTAAAGAGTATGGTGTAAACTCAGTTGGAATTGGTTTTTACCAAAATTATTTGAAGTTTGTCTCATAATTCCAAATTGTGTTTTTAATCCTTTTTTTAATACATAGCCAAAAGCCGCATAAAGTCGATTTCGATCAAAAAAAGGCACTATTTTTCCATTTGCTATTTTCCTTTGCCCATTGATAAAGATCTCATTATAGAACCCAAGATAAAGTGTTTTGGGTTCAATTTTAATTTTATTAAGAGGAATATTTATAAATAAACTGTAGCGATACCGGGTTCTGAAATCTTGATTATCTACAAAACGAATTTCATATCGAAAGCGATGGTTAGAAAAAATTCTTTTACCCAATTGTATAGGAAATGAGGTTTCTTGATAAAACCGATTTTCGATTATACTTTTATGACTATCCCCTTGAGTTCCAGTTTTGATATAGGCATATCCCGCGGTAAGCTTCAAATGACTCTCATTGGGCATATAGGTAAAACCCCCTCTAATAAGTAACTGTTGTAAATCGCCAATAATATTGAAATTTCTGTGCTGAATATCGCCCTGTATCCCCAAGAGGCTGTCTTTTTTGAATCGAGTATTGAATACATATATATACCAACTTCCCAATTCATCGGGGTCCGTTTGAGCTTGAGATGGGTTGGGCAGGCACAAAAAAATCAGTGAGATTAAATAAAACCAATTTTTCATAGCGACAAAAATAAAAAATATTGGAAAAGTTAAATAAATTGGGGCTTAAGATTCTTTAAAGCTTTTTCCTTCTCTTCTTGATGAACCCATAGCGTTTAATCTTCAGTCATGCTTCCAAAGCCTGCCAATCAAAAAAATTACCTTTGTTTCTTTTCCAACAGGAATGATCCCTGAAACTTGCATGGCTTAAACGAAGGCCAAATTATTGATGTGGGTTACACTATAAAGTTTGATATATTTTTGAATTAATTGAGTCAATTAGGTTTTATCATGACGATTATTCCAAATCGCTGGGTTAAAGTTTTTTCCTAAGGCAAAGCCATAGAATAGTACTATAGAAGCAATTGCCTTAAACATAAAGAAGTACAACATCCAAAAAGTAGAAGATGTGGGTGTTTTAGTAAAGATTTGATAAGGTGTCACAAGGGTTGTAAAAAAACTTACAATCAAGACAGCAATCAATAGGTTCCAAATATTCTTGAATGGCCATGCCCAAGCTTTTCTGAAGAATGAAAGATCATTGCCCCATTTGTGAATGAGATAGAAATAATTATTTCCAAGAGGAACGAATAATAAAGGGTCATCTGTTTTCTTAAGCCTAAAAAGTACGGAAGGTGCCATTACTTTAAAATTATCAAGGGTGGTTTGGTGCACCTTTTCCAATTGAATTATTTTTTCAATCCCTTCTATAGGGATATTACCTTTAAAATACTTTAAGTCTAGAAACCTTAATCGATAGTCAATACAAACTTTTCTGATTTGTTCTAAGTGGAAAATTTTTTTACTATCCAGTTGGTCAAAATCAAAATCATTTGTGCTGTTGGAATTTGAGTGGTGACAATTAAATAATTTATTAAAGTCAGCAGTAGCATCTTGTTGAGCTATTTTTTCGAGGATACGATCAATTTGAGTAGTAGGGAAGAATTTCATCATCATCTTTCTTTTTCATTTTGTAAAATTATGAATAAAATTATGTTTTAGCAAAAGCTAAAAAAGAAAAGCTGATTTTTTTATTAACGTAACTGTGCTCCCAGTTCAGTTTCAAATTTCTCTTGGAATTTCCCCATCACCTTATCTACGTATTTGTCTGTTAGTGTCTTTCTTGTATCCTGAAAATAAAAACTGACACCATAAGATTTTTTCCCTTTGGGTAAATTTTTTCCTTCATATACATCAAAAAGCTGGACTGAATTGAGAATATTTTTTTCGGTTTTCAAAGCGATATTTTTCAACGCATCAAAAGGAACAGAAACATCAAGAAGAAGTGCGAAATCTCTTCTTACCATTGGGAATTTTGGGATCTCCTGAAAGTTAATAGTATTATTTCTTATTCTTTGAGAAAGCTCATCAAAATTGATTTCCGCATAAAGAACATCTTGATCGATATCAAATTTTTGACATATTCCTTTTTTAAGAAAACCAAAGTGTAAAAGTGAAATCCCTTTATTTGAATAAGTAAGTCCTTCTGAAAAAATATATTTGTTTGAACTGCTCTCCTCCCAATGCTGAGGGCAGTTTTTTTGAATGAGTTGACTGATAATCCCTTTCAAATAATAAAAAATTTGAGGTTTAGTACTGGTATTCCAGTTTTCTTTGTAGACATCACCCGTAATAACCAAAGAGAGATATTTTTGTTCTTTAAATCCTTTTTCCACTTTGTGATAGGTTTTACCCAACTCAAATAATTTTAGTGATTTGGATTGTCGATTGAGGTTGAAAGCAACCACTTCAAGGGCCCCAGTAAGGAGAGAAGCACGCATTTGGGAAAGTTCCTGGCCCAAAGGATTTATTATATTGACCCCATTTTGAAAATGAACACCTTCTAAAAATTCATTAAATACTGGATTTGAAATGGAGTTATTTATCATTTCGTTAAACCCCAAACTCACCAATTGATTGGAAATACGTTCTGAGATTTGGTGATCATTCAAATTTTCAAAATTTGGCATATTAGTATTTAACATCCCCGAAATAAGAATATTGTTGTATCCATATAGTCTGAGAATCTCCTCTATCACATCTGCTGGACGGGTAACGTCAACTCTATATCGAGGTATTTCAATCAACATTCCCTGTTCATCAGAGTCCTCAATTTTGATTTCAAGTCCAGTTAGAATATTAGATATATCATCTTTAGAAATTTCTTCTCCAATAGTTTTATTGATTTGTTCAAAACTCAAAATGAATTTTGATTTTTCGGGCAAATCTTGTTTAATTTGATGTAATTCACCTTCAACAATGCCTCCGGCCAATTCTATTATCAAATTGGCGGCGTGTTTGAGAGCAAAAAGTGTGATTTCTGGATCGATACCTCGTTCAAATCTAAATGAAGCATCTGTGTTTAATCCATGTCTTTTAGCGGATTTTCTCACACTAATGGGATCAAAATAGGCACTTTCTAAAAATATACTTTTAGTGGTCTCATTAACTCCTGATTTCTGTCCACCAAATACTCCCGCAATGCATATTGGGTTTAGATGGTCACAAATCATCAAGTCCTCCGAATGGAGTTTTCGCTCCACTCCATCTAATGTAACAAAGGGGGTGCCTTGATCTACAGTTTTTACAACTATTCCTCCATTGATTTTGTCTAAGTCAAAGGCATGAAGTGGCTGTCCCAAGTCGTGTAATACATAATTGGTGATGTCCACTACATTATTTTTTGGGGATATGCCGAGTGCTTTTAATCGATTTTGCATCCAATTGGGAGAAGGTTTAATTTTCAAGTTAGTGATGGTAACCCCCATATATATAGGTGATTTGTCTTTTGCTTCTACATCAACTTTGAACTTTTTATTGGAAGGTTCTGTCTTGAATTGATCCGTAACGGGCATTGTCCATTTAAATTCAATCCCCTTAAATTGAAAGTACGCTTTTAAATCACGAGCAACACCCATATGACTCATGGCATCTGCTCGGTTGGGAGTAAGTCCAATTTCAAAAACAGTGTCGATTTCGATATCAAAAACTTCGTTACATGGGGTGCCATTTTTCAAATCGGCATCCAAAACCATGATCCTATCGTGGGAAGACCCAAGACTTAGCTCAACCTCAGCACAAATCATTCCTTGGCTTTCCTCTCCTCTGATTTTACTTTTCTTAATAAAAAATGATTGACCATCATTGTTATACAAAGAAGTTCCAACTGTTGCAACAGCTACTTTTTGACCTTGGGCAATATTTGAAGCACCACATACGATCTGTACTTTCTTGTATCCCAAATCGACCTCTGTTACATAGAGACGATCGGCATTTGGGTGTTGTTCACAACGCAATACCTCACCGACAATCACTCCCTTGAGGCCACCTTTTACAGATTCATATGTAGTAATGCCTTCAACTTCCAAACCTAAATCAGTCAATATTTCAGATACTTGCTCTTTGGGAAGATCTATGTTAAGAGACTGCTTGATCCAGTTGTATGATATTTTCATCTAGAATGAATGACTTATAAATAGCTTCGTAAAGATAAGAATCTATGCTTAACCACATTTTCTAACTGATGTAATTCCATATGTTTTGATAAGCTTTCATTTTGGCTAAGGTTTGCCTTAATGGGATATTTTTTTCTGTTTTTAATTGTGGGTCATCACGCAATAAGGCAAATGCATCATTTCGAGCGCTTATAAGCCACTTTTTGTCTTTAATTATATTAGCAATTTTAAGCTGTAAAACCCCACTTTGTTGAGTACCCATAAGGTCACCGGGACCTCTTAGTTTTAAGTCCACCTCTGCAATTTTAAAACCATCGGTCGTTGAAGTCATAGTCTCTAGACGGGTTTTGGCTTCTATACTCAATTTATGACCGCTCATCAGAATACAGTAACTTTGATCATTTCCGCGCCCCACCCGACCTCGTAATTGATGGAGTTGAGACAAACCAAAGCGTTCTGCACTTTCAATCACCATTACAGAGGCATTGGGGACATTAACACCCACTTCAATAACTGTTGTAGCTACCATAATTTGCGTTTGTTTTTTTATAAAACGTTCCATCTCATAGTCCTTGTCCTTTGCAGGGATCTTCCCATGAACGATACTGATTTGAAATTGGGGAGGAGGAAAGGCTCTAGAAATACTCTCATAACCATCCATTAAGTCTTTGTAATCCATTTTTTCAGATTCTTTGATCAAGGGGTAAACAACATAGATTTGTCTTCCTTTTTTGATTTCATCTGAAATAAATTTGAATACTTTTAAACGATTGCTATCGAATCTGTGTAGGGTCTTTACCTTTATCCTACCTGGGGGTAACTCATCAATAATGGAGATATCCAAATCACCATAAACACTCATGGCCAAGGTACGTGGAATAGGAGTAGCTGTCATGACCAGTACATGCGGAGGAATCACATTCTTTTGCCAAAGCTTGGCCCTTTGAGCCACACCAAACCGGTGTTGTTCATCAACAACGGCTAAACCTAAGTTCTTGAACTTAACCTTGTCTTCAATTACCGCATGGGTTCCAATCAAAATATTCAAATCACCAGATTCCAAAGTAATTGCTAGTTCGTTTCTTTCTGCTTTTTTGGTGCTACCTGTCAACAATGCAATGGATATTCCCAAATCACCCATCAAGGATTTTAACGATTGAAAATGTTGTTTGGCAAGTATTTCCGTTGGTGCCATAAGACAGGACTGAAAACCATTATCAGCAGCTATCAACATTACCATAAGAGCTACTATCGTTTTTCCTGATCCTACATCACCTTGAAGTAATCGGTTCATTTGTTGTCCACTACCCGTATCCATTCGAATCTCGCGGATGACCCGTTTTTGGGCTTCAGTCAAATCAAAGGGTAATTTTTCATTAAAAAAGTTATTAAAATGTTTGCCTACCTTTCGAAAAATAAAGCCTTTTATTTTTTGTTTACGCTGTAAATTTTTCATCAATAATTGTAATTGAATGAAAAACAACTCCTCATACTTTAAACGATTTTCGGCAGCAGTTAGGGCATTTTGATCGATGGGGAAATGAATATTCTTTAACGCGTTTTGCTTATCGATTAAATTGTATTTGGAGCGCAAATCTTCAGGTAGTGTCTCGGCAAAAGGATTCTTCATAGATTGCAATAGCTCGGTCATCATTTTGATGATTACCCTTTGAGATATTCCCTTAGAGACCAATTTTTCGCTACTTGGATAGACGGCTTGTAAGCTTTTTGAAAAACCTTTGTCAAAGTTTTCCAGCGTATCCATTTCTGGATGAGGCATATTGGGACGGTTGGCATACCAGTTGAGTCGACCAAAAATCACATATGGAATATTTGATTTCAGACTTTCTTTAATCCACTGATGTCCTCGGAACCATACAAGTTCCATAGTGTTCTCTCCATCAGAGAAAGTGGCTAACAGTCTTTTTCCATTTTTCTGTTGTATCATTTGGGTTTTTATAATTTCTCCTTTTATTTGGACTTCTGATGAGTTTCTCGGTAATTCCTTGATTTTGTAAAAGGTTGATCGATCTATGTGCCGTTGGGGAAAAAGGTGCAGTAAATCCTGAAAGGTATAAAGGTTTAATTCCTCTTTAAGTAGTTTGGCACGACTCGGGCCAACGCCTTTTAAGTATTCAATAGGGGTTTGAAGTGCATCCATTTATTTCACAAAAATAATCGTTTTGGATGTCATTCAATTTCTATTGTTTAAAACTTCCTTTAATTTGGGATAAAAGAAGATTGTATAATATCACGAAATTATCAGAGGTGTGAATAACTATAAGCAAGAGTTCTTTACAAGCTATAATTATTCTCTTAATTTTAATTTGTGAATAATATAACCACGTATTACTTAAAAGAATTGAACGAAACTCAACTAGAGCCTGTCCTGCACAAGGATGGCCCATTAATGGTAATTGCAGGTGCTGGCTCTGGTAAAACCCGTGTTTTGACCTATCGAATTGCCCATCTGATGAAACAGGGCGTAGATCCTTTTTCCATACTTTCGTTGACTTTCACGAATAAAGCTTCTCGGGAGATGAAAGCGCGTA
This sequence comes from uncultured Bacteroidota bacterium, assembly GCA_902609035.1. The sequence goes on along the minus strand of CACLQG010000003.1, from coordinate 47,777 downwards.
TAGTAGAACTAGTAGGGGAGGGAGAGGCCAAAAACCTATGGATGGGTACCTTTCATTCCGTCTTTGCAAGAATTCTTAGACAAGAAGCTGATAAATTGGGTTTTCAAAGAGACTTTACAATTTATGACACCCAAGACAGTAATCGGTTGATTGCGGCCATAATCAAAGAAATGGGACTTGATAAAGACATATACAAGTTCAAACAAATCAGAAATAGAATTTCATCTTTCAAAAATAGTCTTATAACTGTTAAAGCCTATCTAAATGATCCAGAGCTTCAGGATGCTGATGTAATGTCACGAAGACCCAAGCTTGGAGAAATTTACAAAGAATATGTAGAGCGTTGTTTTAAGGCTGGTGCAATGGATTTCGACGACCTCTTACTTAAAACCAATGAGTTGTTAAATATGCACCCTAGAGTTTTGGCTAAATATCAAGATCGTTTTCGCTATATACTTGTGGATGAGTATCAAGATACCAATCACTCTCAATACTTGATTGTAAGAGCTTTGTCCGATAAATATCAGAATATTTGTGTGGTAGGAGATGATGCACAAAGTATTTATGGATTTCGTGGAGCAAATATTAATAACATTCTGAATTTCCAAAAAGACTACCATGATGTAAAGCTTTATCGACTAGAACAAAACTACCGTTCAACTAAAAACATTGTTAATGCTGCCAATTCTATTATAAGTCATAATAAAAATAAGATTGAGAAGGTGGTTTGGACTTCTAATCTTGAGGGAAGTAAAATTAAGGTGCAAAGGTGTTCAACCGATGCTGATGAGGGCAGGGAAGTTGCTTCTCAAATTTTTGAGATTAAAATGCAGGAGCAACGCCAAAACAACGAATTTGCCATATTGTATCGAACCAATACACAATCCAGAGCAATTGAGGATGCACTAAGAAAGCGAGACATTCCTTATCGGATTTATGGTGGTCTCTCGTTCTACCAAAGAAAAGAAATAAAAGATTTGTTAGCATATTTTCGACTTATTATCAATCCCAAAGACGAGGAAAGCCTAAAAAGGGTAATTAATTATCCCGCAAGAGGTATAGGGCAAGCGACTCTAGACAAATTGATAATCGGGGCTAAAAATAATAATCTTTCACTATTTGAAACACTTCAAAACGTTCGAAATCTCAATCTATCCTTGAATTCAGGTACCCTAAAAAAACTTGAAGGTTTTGTCAATTTTATTTTAAGTTTACAAATAGCAAACCAAAAATCCAATGCATTTGAAATTGCCGATTTAATAGCCAAAAAAAGTGGTATGGTACTGGAATTAAAAAAAGATGGAACCCCTGAAGGGGTTTCCAAAGTAGAGAATATAGAGGAATTACTTAACGGTATAAGAGATTTTGTAGAAGGTCAAAGAGAACTTGCTGACACTTCAGGAAGTTTATCCGAGTTTATGGAGGATGTAGCGTTGGCAACCGATTTTGATATTGAAAAAGAGGGGAGTGAAGATTTTGTCTATTTGATGACTATCCACCTATCTAAAGGTTTAGAATTTCCCGTTGTTTTTATAGTGGGCATGGAAGAAGACTTATTTCCCTCTGCGCTCAGTCTAAATACACGGAGCGAATTGGAAGAAGAGCGAAGGTTATTTTATGTTGCATTAACTCGAGCAGAGGAAAGGGCTGTCTTGACTTATACCCTTACTCGATATCGTTGGGGGAATCTGGTTGAGGCAGAACCGAGCCGATTCATTGAAGAAATGGATGATCAGTACATAGATTATATAATCCCCAGAGATAATTATGTTTTTAAACCCATGGTTGATAAGGCAATTTTTGGCGGGTTAGATTCTCCCAAAAAATTATCAAGGGATAAACTTGCATACTCGAAAAAAAATACTGCACAGAGTAAAAATAAATTGGGAAAACTCATAAAAATAGATACTGAAGAAACCTCTAAAACAGCTCTTCTTACAACTCAAATATTAAAGCTAAATGAGGGTATGAAAGTCGAACACGCCAGATTTGGCTATGGAAAAGTTCTATCAATTGAAGGAATAGCTAATGATAAGAAAGCTCTAATTGATTTTACAGGGGTAGGAAAAAAGTATCTCCTCTTGCGTTTTGCAAAACTCAAAATAAAAAGTTAATGTCTAAACTTTTTGAATTTTATAATTCTAATCCCAACTTTAGATTACTAAAAAAAGCTGCTGAAATTCTTGAGGATGGTGGATTGATTATTTATCCAACAGATACAGTTTATGCCCTAGGGTGTTTGAGTAATAATAAAAAAGCCCTACAACGTCTGGCTATTTTAACAAATATAAAATTGGATAAGGCTCCATTTAGTTTTTTGATAAAGGATTTTAATGATTTATCAAAATATATAAGACCTCTAGATAATACTACCTTTAAACTTCTTAAACGCTGTTTACCTGGCCCTTATACCTTTATCCTTCCTTGCTTAAAATTGCAAAAGCCATTTGAAAAGAGAAGGTCCTTGGGCATAAGGATGGCTAATCACCCCATACTAGAATCGTTGATGAGTTTTCTCAAGGTGCCCCTAATCACTACTTCATTACACCATCAAGACGAAATACTGGATTACAATACCGACCCCTCATTTATTTTTGAATCCTGGGAAAGTAAGATAGATTTGATGCTTAAAGACGGTTATGGCGGTAACATACCATCTACAGTAATAGATTTATGTGATTCTACGCCAAAAGTTATCAGGGTTGGTAAAGGAAGTTTGGATTTGTTGTAAAAAAAACATCCTGAAATAAAAAAATGTTTTTTTAAATTATTAGTTCATACCTTGCTGAATCAGATCGTAAAACTGATCTAATTTTGGTAAAACTACAATACGTGTTCTTCTATTTCTAGCTCTATTAGATGCGTTGTCATTGTCCATAAGGGGAATATAATAGCTACGTCCAGCAGCTGTCATTCTTTCCGGACTTACATTGTAATCATTTTGTAATATCCTAACAACAGATGTAGCGCGTTTAACACTCAGATCCCAATTGTCTTCAATACCATCAATTTTAATTGGAAGGTTGTCTGTGTGACCTTCAACCATAAATTCAATATCTGATTTGTCATTTACAACTTTAGCAACTTTCCCAAGTACCTCTTTTGCTTTTTTGGTAACTGTAAAACTTCCACTTCTAAACAAAAGCTTGTCAGAAATAGACACATAAACGACTCCTTTTTCAACATTGATTTCAATATCATCATCACTCATATTTCCTAAAACTCCTTTGAGGCTGGTAACTAAAGCAAGAGTAACTGAATCTTTTTTGGTAACGGCATCTTGCATAGTTTGAATTCTAATATCTTTTTCTTTCATACTCTCTAATGACATTTCAAGATTTTCGGCTCCTTTTTGGGAAAGTGTAGTAAGGTTACCAATGTTGTTGATAAGGTCTTGATTGTTGGCCTGAAGGAAATTAACTCTCTCTTGCAAAGAAGCTAATCGAGCTTCAGCAGCTTCTTTTTCTTCATTACAAGTATTCAGTTTTACAGTGGCAGTATCCAATAATCCTTTTGTATTTTGTTGAAGAGTATCCAGTTCAGCGTATTTCTTTTGAGAAACACATGACACTAGAAATGCAGCAGCCAATGCTGCTATTGCAAAATGTTTTTTCATTTTATTATTAATTTGTTGATAATTTTTCCAGTAAAAATAAGATAAAAACCCAAAAAAACATGTAAGCTTAAAAAAATTTCTTTTTTTTTAAGAAAAAATAACTGAATGGTAAAAAGGATTCCGTGTAATAATTAAAAATTCCTTTATTCGCCTGATGTTTACTAATGATTTTTATTAAGCTTGAATAAAAAGAAAAATGTGATTTTAATACAGAATAAGCATTTGAAAAATCAAACCTAACAATAAAATACAAAAATGCTAATCCATCCCAAATCATGCGTTCAAATATCCTGATTAATTTTTTTTCAGGTAAATTTTTGAGTAATAGGAATAAAGAATTCCTAAAATTAAGATATGTTTTTCTTGCGGATGGTTTTAATGTTCCACCACCAAGATGATAGACTTTTGACCTGTATAACGAATAAACATCGAAATTTTGATTAAAAGCTCTCCAACAAAAATCTATTTCTTCCATATGTGCAAAAAAGTCTTCGTCAAATCCATTTAGTGAATCAAAAACTTTCTTACGTACAAAAAAACACGCTCCACTCGCCCAAAATATTTTTTCGTTTTTGTCATATTGTCCATAATCAACCTCCAAAGATCCAAAAACTCTTCCCCGACAATAGGGATAACCCAAGCGATCTATAAATCCCCCCGCAGCACCAGCATACTCAAATTGATGTGGTTGATTTAAATCCATAATATGGGGTTGTGCAATAGCGGTTTGGGGATGATTTTCAAAATGATCTTTTATAGGAGTCAACCATTCTGATTTAACAAGTACATCGTTATTTAATAAACAAACTAGTTCTTCTTTGACAGATACAAGCCCTCTATTATAGCCACCTGCATATCCATAATTATTGTCTAATTTGATAAGGTTCACATTAGGGTGATTGTTTTCAATGTATACAATAGAACCATCCGTTGAAGCATTGTCAATTAAATAAATGGATGCTTCTTTGCTGTTATCTTCTAAGACTTTAAGAAAACGCCTTAGTAACTTTTCTCCATTCCAGTTCAATATGACAATAGCAATGGATATCATTTACTTAATTTATTAACTGGTAAGTCAGGTAAAAATACATATTTTCCTTTTTTGTAATCCATTTGACAAAAAAAGTGATTTAAACCATTAGTTAACATTAAATATTCACTTTTTAGGACTGAGTTGTAACGAGCTATTTGATCAAATGTTTTTTGGTTAAGTTGGATAGAAGGAGCCTTACATTCAACAAGTACAGCAATTGTTTTATTTCTATTATACACCACTATATCATACCTTTTTGGATTCAGATTGACACTTAACTTCTTTTCTACTTGAATGAGGCCTAAAGGAACATTTTTAGTTTTTATAAAGTATTGAATACAATGTTGGCGAACCCATTCCTCTGATGTCAAAACCAACCATTTTTTTCTGACAGGGTCAAAAATGTAGGATTTATTTTCCTTAATTTTGGTAGAGAATTCGAATTTGGGAAAATTGAGATTATCCATATTGCAAAATTGCATATAATTTTTTAGGATGCAGGAATTTAATCAGTTAATGTCCTCAATTGAAAAAGGGGAATATAAACCATTTTATCTTCTCTCTGGAACTGAACCCTATTTCATAGATCGTATTGAGTTCTTTCTAACGAAAAAATTAACTGATGAATCCTCCCGTTCTTTTGATTATTCTTTATTTTATGGTGGAGAGGTAGAGCAAAGTCAAATTATTGAATCAGCTAAACGATTTCCGCTTTTAGCTTCGCATCATCTTGTAGTGGTCAGAGAGGCCCAGCACTTGGATAAATCCACCGATTTTATTGCTGATTACCTATCCCAACCTCAATTTCAAACCATTATTGTTTTTTGTTATAAGTATAAACACTTTGACAAAAGAAAAAAACTTTACAAGGCAGCCCAAAAAGTAGGTGCGGTTTTGAATACAAAAAAATTGTACGATAATCAATTAAGTCATTGGATATCACAGCGATTAAAATCGGCCCACTTTATTATTGATTCCAATTCTCTACAAATTTTATTAGAGGCCCTAGGTACGGATTTGAACAAAATCGAAAAGGAAATTGATAAATTGAAAATTGTTCTGGAAAAGGGTTCTCAAATTACACCTGAGCTCATAGAGCAATATATTGGTTTCAGTAAGGACTACAATAATTTTGAACTTTACAAAGCTGTAGCTAGACGTGATTTTTATCAATGTTCCAAAATAGTTAAGTACATGTCCGAAAATCCAAAAAATCATCCATTAATATTGACTATTTCAGGGTTTTACAATTTTTTCAGACGGTTACTATTGTATCACTGCTTGGAAGATAAATCAAAAGCCGCTTCATTGCTTGGGGTGAATCCCTATTTTGTTAATGATTATGAGAAGGCATGTAAAAAGTTCAGTCTCAAACAGGCTAGTAAAGCTATATCATTCACTTTAGAAGCTGATCTTAAGAGCAAAGGAGTAGGAGTAAAGTATTCAGCACAATATGATATACTTCAAGATTTAATTGTAAAGGTATTTGCAGTGTAAAATTACAGCGGGGGGTATTTACTAGGGTCATTATCATTCAAAATTTCATAGACACATTCGAAAATATCATCTGATGAGGGTTTTGAAAAATAGTCACCATCCTCTGCATAGGCAGTTCGGTGTTCTTGAGCAGTAAGTAATTTTGGTTGACTATCCAAAAGAGGATACACATCTTGTTCATCTAGAAGTTGTTGAAGAATATATGCCGATGCACCGCCTGGCATGTCTTCATCAATAATAAGTACTCGGTTGGTTTTAGCTATACTTTGTCTTATTTCCATTTCTTCATCAAAAGGAATAAGTGTTTGTATATCTATAACCTCTGCACTAATATCATATTCTACTAGTTTAATAGCCACTTCGTGAACAATCCTCAATGTAGAACCATAGGAGATAAGAGTAATATCAGTTCCAGTTTTCAAAACTTCAATTTTTCCAATGGGGAGGGAGTATTCCCCAAGATTTGAGGGGGATTTTTCTTTAATACGATAGCCATTAAGGGATTCAATTACAATTGCAGGTTGATTGGATTGGATTAATGTATTGTAAAACCCTGCCGCCTGAGTCATGTTTCTTGGTACCAAAAGATATACCCCTCTAGTAAGATTTATTAAACCTCCCATTGGGGATCCTGAATGCCAAATACCCTCTAGACGATGACCTCTAGTTCTTATAATCAATGGAGCCAATTGCCTCCCTTTGGTCCTGTAACTGAGCGTAGCTAAATCATCACTTAAAATTTGAATACAGTAAAGTATATAATCCAAGTATTGTATTTCTGCAATAGGTTTAAGACCTCGGATGGACATACCTATGCCTTGACCCACGATCGTGGCTTCTCTTATTCCTGCATCGGCTACTCTTATAGCTCCATATTTTTTTTGTAAGCCCTCTAAACCTTGATTGACCCCTCCAATCTTGCCACAGTCCTCGCCAAAAATTATTATACGATCGTCCTTTTTAAGCAATTCATCGAAATTATCCCTCAAAATAATCCTACCATCCACCATAGGGGCGTCGGATTCGTATTTTGGTGGCACAAATTTCACTCGATTTGTGGAATTTATACCCTTAGTATATAGATGAGAGGAATACTTTTCTTGAAGTAACTTTTTAGTCTTATTTAACCAATATTTAAAAGACTCTGTATTCTGTATATCATTTTTGATCAGAAGAGGAAGTGACTTTCTTGCTGTGGCAATTATATCATGGTAAAAGAGTACTGTTTTTTCATTAAGCTTTTTATACAATATTTTGAGTTCAACATCATTATTAGATTGACCCATTAAAACCTCCAAAAAACTATTGAGATCATCTCTAACTTTGAAAATAGGTTTTTGGTACTCTTTCCAAGCTTCGCTTTTATCCTCTTTTATTTTTTTAACGATTTTGGATTCAATTTCATTGAGCGTGTCAATATCACAAATCCCATTGAAAAGTATCCAATCTCTCATCTTAAGGTTACAATCGTATTCCTTTTCCCATAAAAGTCGTTTTTTGGACTTATATCTTTCATGTGAACCTGACGTTGAATGACCCAAAGGTTGTGTGAGTTCAGTGACATGGATAAGTACGGGTATGTGTTTTTCACGAGCTATTTTAGAAGCGTAGGAATAGGTCTTGATCAAAGCGGGATAATCCCATCCCTTTACGGTGAAAATTTCGATACCTTCCTCTTGGTCTCTTGCTAGACCTTCTAATGCTTTAGAGATACTTTCTTTAGTGGTTTGTTGTTTGTTGTCAACTGAAATCCCATAACCATCATCCCAAACACTCATCACTAATGGAATCTGAAGAACGCCAGCAGTGTTTATGGCTTCAAAAAAAAGACCCTCACTGGTACTTGCATTTCCTATGGTACCCCATGCAATTTCATTTCCTTTGTTAGAAAATTTCTCTGCCCCTTTGATCTTCAAATTTCTGTAAATTTTGGAGGCTTGAGCTAAGCCTACCAAACGAGGCATTTGAGCAGCTGTAGAAGATACATCCGAGATGTGATTTTTCATTAAGACTTGATCCAACCAATTTCCATTCTCGTCGATCAGCTTAGAGGAAAAGTGTCCTACCATTTGTCTTCCAGCAGACATAGGTTCTTTTTTAATGTCTGGATTGGCGTAGATGGATGAAAATAGTTTTTTTGGATTCAGGTGGCCTTGGGCAAATAGCAAGGTTTGATCTCTGTAGTAACCAGATCTAAAGTCTCCAGGTTTAAAGAAACGATTTAGAACAATTTGAGGTAACTCTTTACCGTCTCCAAAAATACCAAAAGTACCTTTTCCAGATAATACTTCTCTGCGTCCCATTTTACTAGCCTCACGACTGGTAAAGATTATCTTGTAGTCTTCAAGGATTTGTTTTTTATAATCCTCGAAAGTCAATGATGTTTCATACTCTTGGCTTTCAATTTTCATTTTGGTTTGTAAATCTACAAAATTTTAAAATGGGAGATCTAAACATATCTATAATCAAGAAAGGTTAAATTTTTAAAACCATCTTCTAGAAAAAAGATTACCCAATTGTTTTGGGTTCAGAGTTAATATAAAACGTATTTTAGTTTCATAAGATTTACCATCAAACTCCCAACTATCCATACTATGAAAAGGAAAAAATAACTCTAAATAATCAGGCAATATGTTCAGCCGAATACCAGAGGCATATAAAAAATGAGGGTTTTTATTTTGATTTTTAATTATCCCAAAATCAATATAAGATTCTATCCATTTCCATACTCCTATGGTAAGATTGGTAGTGATCAGATAATCGTTCCCAGTCGTAGGAAGGAGTTTTGACTTAAACCCTCCTTCAGCCATTACAATTTGTTGACTAAAAAAACCATCTTGTTCAGATCGACCAAAGTAATTGTATCTAAAGAGGTAATCTTGAGGACGATTTAGGTTAAAATCAAAATATTTGGTTTGTTGTTGATTGTGGTATAAAAATTTACCTGCAAATAATCTTGCAGTGAATTGACTTCCATTAAACAGAAGTTTTCTATAATCTAATGTCAAATCAATTTTACCGAATTTTTTTGAATATTGAAAATTGGTACCAAATGTTATGTGTTTTAGTGCACCTCGATTGGAAAATTTATATCTCAAATTAAATAAATCGTAATTTGGGCTAGTAATGGGATCAGGATATTTATCTCTTTTAACACTATAATAATATAATCCTAAAATATGGAGTTTATTCGATCTAAAATTATTCGTTCTGAAATAAAAATTTAGTTTAGGATTAATAACTTGATACCTTAAACTTTTCATATAGTGATAGCTACTACCATAAAAACTTAGTAGGGTTGTATAATTACTATTTTCCATGTTATTAATACGATAGGAGAACATTATCTTTCCCACCAAGTCATCTTGAATTGATGAATATTGTGGGTTCAATTCAAAAATAAACTTTTGTGTAAGTAATCCTTTATCGTAAAACCTTGATCCTATTGAAAGACCATCGTAAAGATTATAGTTAACAACAGGGTTATAGAAGATTTGATTCCTTTTTGGAGATTCATAATCTCTCAAAAAATTAAAATGTAATGGTTTGATGTTTAGAAAATTTTTAACGTATCTCCAATTATTATTTTTATTGGTTTCTGGTAATCTAATTTCTGGATTTATCGCCAAATAGTCTGGATTCAAGTTTTCTAAAATTACAGTAGAAGCAGTATCCATATTTTCAATCCACTGTTGACTAATAATTTTTTCATCCTTGATTTGGGCAATTAAAAAGGGAATTTTATTATTTGAATATTTTGTTAAATTTACATGAATACTATCTTTACTTTTATTTAAGGTTTTTATCTTAATGTCAATTGGCAATCGTTCCTTGAGGTAAAACTTTTCAAACCAATCTATGTTTTTTGAACTGTGTTTGTAAAGCAAATCAAGTAAGCTGTATCTTTTATCATCTGTTTGATTAAAAAAATCTTTAATTACCTTATCTAAAGTTTCCTTACCCAGATAATTTTCTAAATATCTCAATCCAATACCGACATGGTAGGGAGAACCTATTTTTTCATTAAACTTTACTAACTCCTCTTTCGACAATAGATCAGATTGTTGTAGGTTAGATCTTTCCATGAACTCATAATACATCCAAAAGCTTTCATTAAAATTTATATCGGCCAGGTTGTAGGCTTTCATTAATTTAAAATTACTGACACGACCTAGATATTTCTCCTGAGGATAATATCTTTCTATATACTTAATAATTAAATAAGTCTGAAGCCCACCAATAACCCAATGGTCTTTTCTCAAATCAATAAACAGATTACTTGATAAATAAAAATGTAAAAAGGATTTTAAAAAGCTAATTTCCTCCAAAAAAGAATTATTAAAAGGTGCTAAAAATTTAGGTAGATCGTTGAGACCGAAAAAAGGATTTTTGTTGTAAATCAGTGAAGGAACCAAAAATTTATTTTCACCCTGGTTGAAGAATGTTTCGGTAACAAAATCATCAATTCTTTTGACAATGGTATAATTAACTTCTTTATTTTCCTTCTTATCAAAAATATTAGTCAGAATACTCCTATGTTCATTAATTTTAAAAGATTTAAAGGGTTTATTTTTTGTATAGAAAAGAATTAATTCTCTAATTTTCTGACCTGAAAAGTAATATACATTGTCAATCGTTTTATCATAATCTAAATTTGTCTGTGGTTTAACCCCTTGAGGAACCGTTAACCTAAAATTATAATCCGCTGCTTGAATACTGAAATCATCAAGATTGAGGTGACTGTAATTAACCCATTTCTCATTGAACCTTGGACTCAAAGCAATGTACCAAAATCTTAATAGTACATCCCCATTGGCACTTTGACCATATCCAGTGAATTTTGCATCTGGTAACATAACTTCATATTCAATGGTAATACTTAATCTATTACCTAACCTATTTCTAGAATCCATTACTATTCTTATGATATCTGGTTTATCTTCTATTCGCTCCCATTCACTTTGATGTTCATCCAGAAAAATAGAATGTATTGAAGTGTATCCAAGCTTAGATTTTTTAGAAAGATAAAAACTACGGTCGTATTCTTCTACTAACCTATAAGCTAGTGGAGTTTTTGTGCTTGAATATGCATTAGACCAATCCGTTAAATAAAGGGTATCCGAATTTTTGATCGAATCAGCTTCTAAAAAAATCTCCTGCCTTATCTTTAATATTCTTCCAGAAGAATCAATTATAGCGTCAATATCATAGGTAATTTCACCTTGGCCGAAGGTGGTTCCAATTCCAAGCCAAATTAATGCTATAAAATACCCAAGCTTTTTTATGATAAAATGATTAGAAGTTTGGTTTTAAATATTCTTTTTTGTAAAATTTATGAAGTTCCATAAGAATTTTTTTTTTTGACCCTAACACCTTAATTAAATTAAAATCGATAGTATCTATTTTGAATTTTTTCAGAGAACATATTTAATTAATTCAATTTAAACAGTTTTTAATTCTTTGGCTAGGTATTTTGCGGTGTAGCTATTTTTCAGTTTTACAATTTCTTCCGGAGTTCCTTGCCCTACTAATCTACCACCATTTTTGCCTCCCTCTGGTCCTATATCTATAAGATAATCTACCAATTTGATCACGTCCATGTTGTGTTCAATGATCAATACAGTATTCCCTCTTTTTACCAATCTATCTAAAACCTCCATTAAAACCCTAACATCTTCAAAGTGAAGTCCAGTTGTGGGTTCGTCTAATATATATAAGGTTTTTCCTGTATCTTTTTTGGACAACTCTGAAGCCAACTTGATGCGTTGAGCCTCACCGCCAGAAAGTGTAACTGAAGATTGACCTAGGGTAATATATCCTAACCCTACATCTTGAAGAGTTTTTAACTTAAGGTATATCTTTGGATGACTTTCAAAAAATTCACAAGCTTGATTAATTGTCATCTCAAGAACATTGGCGATAGATTTTCCCTTGAATCTTATTTCTAAAGTTTCACGATTGAATCTTTTACCATTACAAGTTTCACATTCCACATGCACATCTGGTAAAAAATTCATCTCTATTACTTTCATTCCGCCCCCTTGACAAGTTTCACACCTTCCTCCGTTAACATTGAAACTGAATCTCCCTGGTTTATAACCCCTTATCTGTGCCTCTGGGGTCAGAGTAAATAAATTTCTTATTTCACTAAAAACTCCACAGTAAGTGACGGGATTACTCCTCGGAGTTCTACCAATTGGGGATTGGTTAACATCAACAACTTTATCCAAATGAGCTAAGCCTTCAATTTTTTTATAAGCCAAAGGAACTTTTACTGCATTGTAAATATGGGCATTTAGTATAGGGTAGAGGGTCTCGTTTATTAATGTTGACTTTCCACTACCCGATACTCCTGTGACACCGACCATTGTTCCCAATGGGAGTTCAATCTCAATATTTTTTAAATTATTACCCGTACACCCCGACAATACAAGACGTTTTTTATTTCCAGCTCTTCTCTCAAAGGGTATTTCAATATTTTTTTGATTATTTAAGTATTGAGCAGTAAGGGTTTTTTGTTTTTTAAGTTTTTTTGGATTTCCCTCGGAAATAATTTCACCTCCATTTTTTCCAGCCATAGGACCTATATCAATAATATGGTCAGCCCTTAAAATCATGTCTTTGTCATGTTCTACTACTATAACAGAGTTTCCAATATCTCTCAATTTTTCAAGTGAGTTGATAAGTTTTTCGTTATCTCTCTGATGTAAACCGATGCTTGGTTCGTCTAATATGTAAAGCACACCTACCAATTGCGAACCAATTTGTGTTGCCAACCTAATTCGTTGAGCCTCCCCTCCAGATAATGATTTTGAGGGTCGATTTAACGATAAATAGTTGAGCCCTACATCCAATAAGAACTGTAATCTTTTTTTTATCTCTTTTATGATTTCTGCTGCAACTTTGAGTTCATTCGGATTCAAATTATTCTCTAAATATTCGAACCAATTGAAGAGGTCTTCCAAATCCAATTCACTTACGTCGGAAATACTAAGGTTATTAATCCTAAAATTTAGGGATTCTTGATTTAAACGAGATCCGTTACATACGCAGCACTTTTTTTCGTCCATAAAACCAGATGCCCAACGTTTTATGCCAGCTGCATCTGTATTATCAAACTGATGTTTAATAAAGCTTTCAATTCCCTCATAATCAATTTTATAGTCTCTTGTAATTCCAAGAGCCTTTGAAGCAATTGAAAATTTCTCATTTCCTCCACTGAGAATTACCTCAATTGCCTCTTTAGGAATTTTTTTTATGGGGTCTAAAAGTGAAAAATTATACCTTTTGGCAATTACTTCCATTTGTCTAAAACCCCAATTACTCTTCTTTTCACCTAAAGGTGCAATTCCCCCCTTATTAATGGAGATATTATCGTCAGGGATAATTTTTTTTCTACTTACATCAAATTGGATACCAAGTCCTTTACAATTTAAACACATCCCTTTTGGAGAGTTAAAGGAAAAGGAGTTAGGCTCTGGAATAGCGTAAGAGATCCCTGAGGTTGGACACATTAGTTTTCGGCTGAAATATCGGTTTTTTTGCGTCTCAGAATCAATTACAACAATTGATTCTTCTCCATAATGCATAGCTGTTTTGATAGAATCTATTAATCTTTTGAGATTATTTTCCTCTTTTTTTACTTTTATTCTATCTACTATCAACTCAATGTCATGGGTTTTGTAACGATCCACCTTCATACCTGGTGTTAAATCCAAAATTTGACCGTCAACTCTGACCCTCAAGAAACCTTGTCGAGAAAAAGAATCAAATAATTCTCGGTAGTGCCCCTTTCGAGCTTTAATTAATGGCGATAGAATGATAATACTTTTATCAAGGTATTCATCTAAAATCAATTTTAAAATCTGATCATCACTGTAATTTACCATTCTTTCATGCGTTACATAACTGTAAGCTGTTCCAACTCTGGCAAATAGCAATCGGATGTAATCATAAAGTTCAGTGATGGTTCCAACCGTTGAGCGAGGACTTTTGGAGGTCGTTTTTTGCTCAATAGCTATAACAGGGGATAGGCCATCAATTTTATCGACATCTGGCCTTTCGAGGTTGCCCAAAAATTGTCTTACATAAGCAGAAAAGGTTTCCATATATCGACGCTGACCTTCTGCATAAATGGTGTCAAAAGCCAGTGATGATTTTCCACTTCCAGAAAGACCCGTGATTACAACTAATTTTTCTCTGGGTATCTTTAGGCTTATATTCTTAAGGTTATGGACCCTTGCTCCTTTAATATCAATACAATTTTCACTTTCTTTCATAGTCAATCTTGCAAGAACAATAATTTATAAAAGTAAAATTAGTCTATAATTTCTTCTTAACTTTTAATAGAGATGATTAAAAAAGTATCTTTTTTTTTAAATAGAGTTTTTCTTTTTCTTATTCAACAAAATCTTTTAACTCAGGGGAAATAATAAAAAATAACTTTCGATTTTTGAATAATTATTTTGAAGCTCTTTAACTGACATAGCTAGGTTAGAAGTAAATTTATCGCTTTCTGATATTAGAAATTGACCACTTTCCAATACCTAAATATTTCTATTACTAATAAACTAATTATCTCGAGAGATTACCTAGAGTATTTTTTTCTGGATGTCTCTCTTGGTACTGTCTTATCGTTTGGAATAACTTACTGCTAAAACTCTCCAGCAATTTTGAATGAAAACTTTCACATTTTGCTGCCAAGAAATGATCGAAAACCATATAGACAATGATCCTACTCTAATCAATTTATTGAAGAAAAAATAAAGAAACATTATTTTTAAATAAAACTTGACTATCAGTAAAATTTTCGATTTTACGGTGCAGTAGAAGCCCCCACTATATGACTTCTGGATAATCCATATAAGCTTTACCTTTAATTTGATCTGCGATAAAATTTCTGATCATCAAATTGTTGTTGGAGCCCGAAAGATGAATACAGCCAAGTAGTTCATTAAATAAATTATCCCTGATAAAGTCAAATAAATTAATGTAAATAATAATGTACTAAAATACAAGATCATCAATCCATAAAAACTTACCCTTTAAAATGTACAATGATTATATTTGCGTATGACTTTAATTAAATCTATTTCAGGCATCAGAGGTACCATAGGAGGCAAAACTTCTCACAACTTGACCCCCTTAGATACAGTACTGTTTGCTGCTGCTTATGCCAGTTGGTTAAAGGAATGTGTAACTGCGGATCAAGTCAAAGTCTTAGTTGGAAGAGATGCACGAATCTCTGGGTCTATGATACAAGGATTGGTCAATCAAACCCTTATTGGTTATGGAATTCAGGTTTTGGATTTAGGGCTTTCAACTAGCCCTACGGTGGGGGTTGCTGTTACCCAACACCAAGCTCAAGGAGGAATCATCATAACCGCCAGTCATAATCCCAAGCAGTGGAATGCATTAAAATTATTAAATCACAAAGGAGAGTTTCTCAATGCAGAGGATGGAGCCAGCATTTTGGAAATTGCAGACAAACAGGACTTTAATTTTTCGCCTGTTGACCAATTGGGTAAGCTGATTACCATTGACGGGGCGATCAAAGATCATATAGAGATGGTTATTGACCTCCCTCTAGTTAATGTGGAGGCGATTAGGCAGAAAAAATATAAGATCGTTGTAGATGCAGTCAATTCAACGGGAGGGATAGCCATTCCAATGCTTCTTGAGTCCTTGGGGGTTAACACTATACCTATTTATTGTGACCCAACAGGTCATTTTCCACATAACCCAGAGCCATTAAAAGAACACCTATCAGTCCTTCGTGATAAGGTAGTTATCGAAAAGGCGGATTTTGGAGTCGTTGTTGATCCTGATGTTGATCGATTGGCTTTTGTGGATGAAAATGGAGGTGTTTTTGGAGAGGAATATACTTTGGTTGCATGCTCGGATTATGTTTTATCAAAAACACCAGGAAATACAGTTTCCAATCTTTCTTCCTCACGTGCGCTGTCTGATATAACACTTATGAGAGGAGGGGAATACCATTCAAGTGGGGTAGGAGAAGTCAATGTTGTAGAGAAAATGAAAAAAGTGGATGCAATAATTGGGGGAGAAGGAAATGGTGGAATCATTTACCCTGAATTACACTATGGAAGGGATGCTCTGGTTGGAGTGGCCTTATTTTTAAGTCTATTAACTGAGAATTCTTTAAAAGTATCTGAACTAAGAAAAAATTATCCTAATTACGCCATGAGTAAGGCAAAAATATCCTTATCAGAGGGTATGAATGTTGAGCTAATTCTCCGGGAAATTGAGAAAAAATATGCAGATCTTAAACCCGTTACCATTGATGGCGTAAAAATAGAATTTGAGTCGTCATGGGTTCACCTTAGAAAGTCCAATACTGAACCAATCGTTAGGGTATATGCCGAAGCGGGAAGCGAAAAAGAATCCGAAGCTTTAGTGCAACGTTTTCTAAAAGAGTTGCAAGAAATAGTTTAGTCTTTTGGTGCCTTGTCAGCATGTTTAAATCGATTGTGAGTCCACAAATACTGTACAGGATCACAATAAATATCTTTTTCTAACAATTTGGTAAAAGTGTCCGTAATCTCATTTGATCTCGTTTTTTTTGGTTTTTCACTTATCAATTCAAAACTAACTTCGTAATAACCTCTTTTTACACGGTTTATTTTGGCGTAAACAACACCGAAATCAAGTTCTTTAGCAATCAACTCTGCCCCAACAAAAACAGGGACTTTAACCCCCAAAAAGGGTCTCCAATAGGTTTTATACTTTGGACGAGGAGACTGATCACTTGCAAAACCATAAACACCTATGACACCATTATTATGCATTTCTTTTATTTTTTTAAAAGCTCCGTATCGAGAGAGTAATTTCCCCCGATGTTTTTTTCTTATGTCAATGATAAACTTATTAAGATACTTATTCATAATAGGGGTATATATCCCATACCCAGTAGACTCGGTGTGATAACCGACGGACAACATCCATTCCCAGCTAGAATAATGCCCACACATGATGATGGCACTACGATTTTCTTTTTCAAATTGGGTCAAAACATCCAGATTTTTAAAAATCATGCGTTTTTGCATCTCAACCGAACTCATTTTGAAAGACTTGAATGCCTCTAGACTTATATCACAAAAATGTTTGTAAAATTTTTTTTCAATATACCTAAGTTCATCTTTATTTTTGTCAGGAAATGCCCTTGTGAGATTGGATCTCACTATCTTCTTTCGGTAACCCAAAATGTTATGGATCAAAAACCTTAATATATCAGAAAAAATGTAAAGAAGGCTGAAAGGAACTGATGCAATTAAATAAATAACAGGATAAGCTAGAAAGTAAACAGCTCTTTGCAAGTCAATTTTTTTTCAAAGATAGTATATTTGTTCTTGAAACGTTTCTTTAATGTCCACACTTCCCTCCATAGTTTTTACTCTTGTAATTATCAATATATTGGTTTCAGTGATTGGTTTTAAAAACCCATCTTTTTTCAATAAATATCAATTTCAGATGTCCAAAATCAAGGCAGGCGAGCAGATACGAATGTGGACTTCAGGCTTTCTGCATGTTGATTTTAACCATTTGTTTATCAATATGCTATCCTTATATCTATTTGCTGGATATGTAGTGAACAATTTGGGAGAATTGAAGTTTTTGGCACTTTATCTGACCAGTCTATACTTTGGTAATTACTTGTCATTCCGTTACCACAATAAGCAGGACGACTACACCGCAGTGGGTGCCAGTGGCGCAGTTTCAGGAGTGGTTTTTAGTTCAGTACTCTTATATCCTGAAATGAAAATGATGTTACTCTTTCTTCCAATCCCATTACCAGGTTATATCATGGCCACCCTATACTTAGTTTATACCATTTATGGGATGAGAAAGCAAAGAGACAACATTGGACATACAGCTCATTTCGGTGGAGCTATAGCAGGACTATTGGCTACTATAGCCTTTGTTCCAGGAGTTATGATTGATTCCGGATTTACCTTAGCAATATTAACCACTTCCCTTATTATTGCAGCAATTATATTTTATAAATTTAATTGATTTACAATTAATTGCTTAGTAATTCTTCAATCTTTTGTTCAAGGGCTTTTCCTCTTAGATTTTTGGCTAATATTTTTCCCTTTTGATCTAAAATAAACGTAGCCGGAATGGACTTTACTTGATAAGCTTTGGCAATGGGTTCGTTCCAATATTGAAGATGAGAGACATGTGACCACAGCAAACCATCGTCCTCTATAGCTTTGATCCAACTATCCTTAACTTTATCTAAGGAAACCCCTACTATATTTAGTCCTTTTGATTTTAATTTTTTGTAAGTTTTTACAAGGTTGGGATTTTCAACCCTACACGGGCGACACCACGAAGCCCAAAAATCAATAATAGTAATCTTACCAAGATTATCTTCAAGTTTAAACAATTGACCTGTCGGACTTGGCCCTTCAAAATTAGGAGCAGTTTGACCTACTTCTGCTGGAGCGGCAGGGGCATTTAATGTTTGATCTAGTTTTTTTCCTGTTTTGCTGTTCTTTATCCGAGCACTGAAGTTATCATATATGGATTTTGCATCCTCATTAGACATTTGTTTAGTCATAACAAAACGCTCTAAAATTAAAGCAGACACAAACGAATTAGGATTGTTTTTAACAAAGTCAATTTCATAGCTTTTAATTTGTTCCTGAACATCTGTATATTGTTCTTTTAGATCGGAGACTAATAAAGAGTCTCTCGTAATATTCGCTTGCTGAAGATCATTTCCAATTGCGTTCATAGAATTGACAAAAACTTTAGTCTCTGTCTTATATTTCATAAATGCGTCATTAGAAACGGTTCCAAAAGCTTTGGAACTCATTAAGCTATCCTTGTATATAGAAACTTTAATATTACCAGATTCAAGAATGAATGGGAAATTCCCTCTTAAACTTTCTACCGAAAAAAAGTTTACATCTGGAAATTCAACTTTACCAGCCATTTTGAACTCCCCTTTAATAACAGCAATGGAATCAATTACTACAGGTTGATTATTGGCGTCAGCTATAATGCGATAAACCATATTACCATCTTCTAGATTAACAGAACCGTTAATGGTAAATTCACCATTTTTATTAGAACATCCAACAAGAATTAAAGTCGTAACTATAAAAAATATCTTTCTAATCATATAAGCTAAATTATTAAATTTTAATTCTTTTACACTCAAAGAAGCTTTCTTATATTAACAATGTAAATGTTAATTATAAATTATCTTTGCTTTTCAGCGATTTTTATGTCAAAACATGATTTTAGCAGCCTAAAGCGAGTTCGAGTTAAAAACGATTTACTTCATCGTCAACTATTCGCTACAGACGGATCTGTTTACAAGATTTACCCCGAAGGTGTTTGTTTTCCAAAAAATAAAGAAGACATAATTGAATTGATTGATTTTGCTCGCGAAAATCAGATTCCTTTGATTCCAAGAGCAGGGGGTACCTCCTTGGCAGGACAAGTAGTTGGAAATGGTCTTGTAGTGGATGTTTCAAAGCACTTCAATCAAATTATAGATTTTGATCCCAAGGCCAAAAAAATTACAATTGAACCTGGGATCGTTAGAGATGAACTCAATAATTTTTTAGCCCCTCATCAATTGTTTTTTGGGCCCAATACTTCCACCTCAAACCGATGTACCATTGGGGGGATGATAGGAAACAATTCTTCTGGAACAACTTCCATAAAATATGGTGTCACACGAGACAAAGTGCTCGCTTTGGAATGTGTTTTGTATGACGGCAGTGTCGTAATATTTGAAAATTTAAATGAGAACCAATACCTTAAAAAACAAATACAACAAGATTTAGAAGGTAGTTTATACCGTTTTTTTTCGGAAAAACTTTCCAATCCTATAAATCAAAAAAACATTAGGAGTGAGTATCCACAGGCCTCCGTTCACCGACGTAATTCAGGCTATGCGCTGGATGTTCTTCTCGATGGTTTTACCGATTCCGAACTAACCGGACTGAACCTTTCAAAACTATTGACCGGCAGTGAAGGCACACTGGCATTTGTTACCTCCATTACGCTTGCTCTCGATCCGACCCCTCCTCAGGAAGCGGTTATGGTCGCAGCACACTACGACAGTATCCAAAAGTGTTTACGATCTGTGGCACCACTCATGAAACATTCGCTTTTTACCTGTGAGATGATGGATAAAACCATTTTGGATTGCACTAAAAACAATCTTACTCAAGCCAAAAACAGATTTTTTCTTAAAGGCGACCCTAAAGGCATATTAATGCTGGAATTGAGAGCCTCTTCAAAGCAAGAACTCCAGAATGAATTAGATTCCTTGATCGGTACGCTTGAAGAAATCAACCTTTCCTATGATTTTTCTATTCTGAAGGGAGATGAAATACAATCTGCTTTGTATCTGAGGAGTGCTGGTTTAGGTCTTTTGGGAAATATTGTTGGAGATAAAAAAGCAGTCGCTTGTATTGAAGACACCGCAGTGCCTGTAGAGCAATTGGCAGACTATATCGAAGAATTTACCTCTTTGATGAAGCAATACGATCAAAATCCCGTTTATTACGCCCATGCTGGGGCAGGAGAACTCCACTTAAGACCCCTGCTCAATCTGAAAAAGCAAAATGGTGTAGATCAATTTAAAGCCATCACTACCGCCGTGGCCCATTTGGTCAAAAAATTTAAAGGATCGATGAGCGGAGAACACGGTGATGGTATTGTTCGCTCAGAATTCATTTCCTTTATGTTGGGTAATAGTAACTATGAACTGATTAAGGAGGTAAAGCAAATTTTCGATCCTTTTTCTATTTTTAATCCCGGTAAGATCGTTGACTCCTTACCCATGGATCAAAATTTACGTTACCAACCTGAGCGAAAAGAACCCGATATCGACACCTTTATGGATTTCAACGCCGATCAAGGCATATTGAGGGCTATCGAAAAGTGTAATGGCTCCGGAGATTGCCGAAAAACCACTACAGATGCGACCATATGCCCCAGCTATCGAGCCACTAAAGACGAAAAAGATAGTACCCGTGGCAGGGCCAATGTGCTTCGAGAAGCACTGACCAATTCCAATTCAAAAAACCCTTTTGACAATCCACAGATAAAGGAGGTAATGGATTTGTGTATCAGTTGTAAAGCCTGTGCCTCTGAATGCCCAAGCAGTGTTGATATAGCGTCCTATAAAGCAGAATTTCTCTACCAATATCAAAAAAAATATCGACCTGGTTTGAGGGATAGCGTTTTTGCTTTTAACGGTAAATTAAGCAAAATGCTCAACCCGATCAGAGGATTACAAAACATCGCTTTTCAGACACCATTTTTTGGATACTTAATCAAAAAATCCCTTGGTATCGCCTCTTCACGTTCCGTGCCAAAGCTACACGCTCCCTTGGACAAGCAGTTGATCAATAAAAAGCAACAAAAATCCAATCATAAGGTTTATCTCTATTTGGATGAATTCACAAACTATTTGGATGTCCGGACAGGACGTGATTCCTATGATATCCTAACCCGACTGGGATATCAGGTTCAAGTCCTTCCTTCGACCGAAAGTGGACGAGCTTATATCTCCAAAGGATTTTTGGAACAAGCCAAAGCTTGTGCTGATCAAAATGTAGAATTATACAAAGACCATATTAATGCCGAAACCCCTTTGCTGGGAATAGAACCCTCGGCCCTTTACACTTTTAAAGATGAATACCTGAAGCTGGCTAAAGGCAAAACCGCTGCCAAAAAATTGGCCGAAAATTGTTTTTTAATCGAAGAATTTTTAGCGGAAGAAATAGACAAAGGTCACATTACGCCCGATGCTTTTGGCGATCAATCTAAAAACCTTAAAATACACGCCCATTGTTATCAAAAATCCCTAGGCAACCCAGCAGATACTTTTAAAATACTTAACTTACCCAGAAACTATAAGGTAACCCTCTTATCCACTGGTTGTTGCGGGATGGCCGGCTCTTTTGGATATGAAGCAGAACATTTTGAGATCAGCCAAAAAATAGGGGAGGAGCGTCTTTTTCCCGCCATCAGGAAAATGGATTCAGAAACACAAGTGGCTGCCAATGGAACGAGTTGTAGGCATCAAATATCCGATGGAACAGGCAGAGTGGCAAAGCACCCGGTTTCCCTTTTAAACGAAGCATTACGTTAAACCCGAATATAAAACTATGATTCATTTACACGTACTGGATGAAAATTACGCCTTACCCCTCGATCAAATCAATTTTTATCGTATTTAAAAAAGATTCCTAATATGCTTTACAATAAACTCCTAAAGATGAAACATTTTTTTGG
The DNA here is from genome assembly GCA_902609035.1 of uncultured Bacteroidota bacterium. Next base: position 25,344 of record CACLQG010000003.1, on the reverse strand, counting down.
TAGTAAAGTATTAAAATCCATCAATATATCGAGATTAATTCAATATGGAGTAGAAGGTAACCTCATTGCTCAAGCTTTTTTAAAAACATTAAAAAACGAAAACACTCCCGATGAGGACCAACTTTTTAAAAAACTGAATCAATTCAGGTCAGATTTACTCACCGATAACCGAAAGATCAGCTTTGAAGAAATTGGTTCCACAGCAGAATTAACCGTAGCCGAAGTAGCCCGTCGTGCCGCTTCTCCTGAAATTTGGACTCGGTTTTTTTATCAGCTCTGTAAACCAAAGAGTATTAAAAATATTTTGGAGATCGGAACCAATTTGGGGGTATCGGGCCAGTACTTTATCAAAGCACTAGAGAACAAAAAAAATACAAAATTTGTCACTCTGGAGGGCGTAAAAGGACTATGTGAGATGGCTTCGGCCCGATTTAATAGACTAACTAGCCAAAACCGCTTTGAGGTGGTTCACGGACTATATGATAAAACATTGCCAAGTGTTCTAAAAAGTCGCATACGCTTTGACCTAGTCTTTATTGACGGAAATCACCAATACGAAGCGACCTTAAAGTATTTTGAATTGGTTAAAAACAATTTGACGAACGGAGCATTGGTTATTTTCGACGACATTCACTGGAGCAAGGGAATGAGGAAAGCATGGGAAGAAATAGGTCTTCAGAAAGAGATTGCCTTTTCGATCAACTTTTTCAAATTAGGTATCATCGTATTCGATCCAAAACAAACCAAGCCTACTGAGGATCACCATCAATTATTTCTATCTATGTAGCGGATAGGTGTTTATGACTCAAGCCTAATCAAAACTTTCCCATTATATTTGCATTTTAAAAACTCATGTCAGGAAATACATTTGGAAATCTGTTTCAGTTGACCACTTTTGGAGAGTCCCACGGGCCTGCAATTGGTGGAGTGATCGATGGCTGTCCCTCCGGAATTAACTTGGATATAGAAGCCATTCAAAGGGATCTCAATCGCAGAAAACCCGGCCAATCGGCCATAGTGACCCAAAGGAAGGAAGCCGATGAAGTTGAATTTTTTTCCGGGATCTTTGAAGGCAAAACCACCGGAGTCCCCATTGGGTTTGCTATTTTTAATACCAACCAGAAATCAAGGGATTACGACCACATCAAGAATCAATACCGTCCTTCCCACGCCGATAAGGTCTACGACGACAAATACGGTGTAAGGGATTATCGTGGAGGGGGAAGAAGTTCAGCCCGAGAGACCGCCAGTAGAGTAGTGGCAGGTGCCATCGCCAGACAGTTCCTCAGTGACATCAAATTTACAGCCTATGTTTCTTCAGTTGGTGAAATTCAAATGAACAAAACTTATCAAGAAGTAGATTTTGATATCATCGAGCAAAACCCTGTTCGTTGCCCAGACCCTCAGAAGGCATTGGAAATGGAGGAATACATTAAGCAAATCCGCAAAGAGGGTGATACAGTTGGAGGTATAATCAGTTGTGTGATCCAAAACGTTCCCGCAGGATTGGGAGAACCTGTTTTCAACAAACTGCATGCAGAATTGGGAAAGGCAATGCTTTCTATCAATGCCGTAAAGGGTTTCGAATATGGTAGTGGATTTGCAGGCGCCATAGACAAGGGCAGTAATCACAATGATCTATACAATAATGATGGTACTACCCAAACCAACCAATCCGGTGGAATCCAAGGAGGGATTTCCAACGGAATGGACATTTACTTTAATGTTGCTTTCAAACCTGTAGCCACCATTATGCAGTCACAGCAAACCATCAACAACAAAGGAGAAATATTAGAAATGCAGGGCAAAGGGAGACACGACCCCTGTGTCGTACCCAGGGCTGTTCCTATTGTAGAAGCAATGGCCGCTTTGGTTTTGGCAGATTTAACTTTATTGAACAGAGCTGTCAAAAAATAAAATAAAACTTAATCTGCCAACTAGCAGACGGGTATTTTAAGCTAAAGATCAATACTTGGATATCAAATTGATCATCATTAGGCTAACCCAATTTTAAACGCATGAAAAAAATACCATTACACTGGAGTATTCTAATGGGTATGACCCTTGGAGTTTTGGTGGGAGTGATTTTTACCACATTTGAGTCAGGTCCCCAAATGATTTCCCATTGGGTAAAACCCTTTGGCACCATTTTTATCAATGCCCTCAAACTCATCGCCATGCCCCTAATACTGGGTTCTTTGATCAAGGGGGTTTCCGATCTTAAAGACATTTCAAGGCTCTCCCGAATGGGTGGACGTACCATTGGCATTTACATCATGACCACGATTGTGGCCGTAATGATAGGGCTGATTATGGTCAACACCATAAAGCCGGGGAATAGCATTAGCGAAGAAACCCGCGAAGAACTGGTTGAAGCCTATCAATCGGATGCCGAAGAAAAACAAGCCGTTGCTCAAAAACAAAAAGATGCCGGCCCTCTTCAAGCATTGGTGGATTTGGTTCCCGATAATATTTTTAAGGCCACAACAGAAAATGGCAATATGCTGCAAGTCATCTTTTTTGCTTTGTTTTTCGGGATCGGGTTGATTCTTATTCCCGCCGAAAAATCAAAGCCCGTAAAAGATTTTTTCGATGCCTTCAATGAGGTGATTCTCAAACTAATCGATTTGATCATGTTGGTCGCACCCTATGGAGTATTTGCCCTGTTGGCAGCATTGGTGGTCGAATCCCCCAGTTTGGACTTGTTCAGTGCCTTGGGTATGTATGCACTTACTTTGGTGATCGGTTTGTTTTTAATGGGATTGTTTTACCTTTTACTGGTTCGGATCTTTGTGAAATTTAAGCCTAAAAAATTTATTGAAGGCATTGTTCCCGCACAATTATTGGCCTTTTCTACCAGTTCAAGTGCGGCAACACTACCCGTAACCATGGAAAGGGTGGAGGAGCATTTGGGGGTCGATGAAGAAGTGGCCAGTTTTGTACTGCCCATAGGGGCTACCATCAATATGGACGGCACCAGTCTTTATCAGGCAGTTGCAGCAGTTTTTATCGCTCAAGCTTTTGGAATGGATCTGAGCGTGGGAACTCAATTGGGCATCATTATGACCGCAACTTTAGCTTCTATAGGAGCTGCAGCCGTTCCGGGGGCAGGGATGGTCATGCTGGTCATTGTACTGGGTCAAGCTGGAATCCCCGAAGCAGGATTGGCACTGATATTTGCCATAGATCGTCCTTTGGACATGTGTAGAACCGTAGTAAACATTACCGGAGATGCCTCCGTCTGTATGATGGTGGCCAAATCTGTAGGTAAACTTAGTAATTATCCCAAAAAAAAATGCTCATAGGCTTAGCCAAAAACAAATCTATTTTTGGCGAAGGCATTATATGCAATAAATTGGTAAAGCGGAGAGATAAAAACTAAAAGAGCAAACCCAAACGAATAGGCCTACCCAATATCTTTAGAATACCAAAAATTGCTTGTGAGGCCAAGTAATATTTTTCGGCTATTTTTTCGTTTATGACCAATACAATGATTTCGGTTACTTCTATGCCTCGCTTTTAAAAAAAAATGGCGCTTACTCCGGTCAGATGAGTAAAAAGGAAAATCTCTTTTTTGTCGTATTTGAGGAGTATTCTGACCTAAAATGACAGAAATGGCAATGGCAGTCATAACATTATGGGAGCCATCAATTAGCGATTTCCAATTGGTCTAAACTCACCTGAGTGGTAAACAAACCATAATTGACAATGGCTTTTTGCTTCTCTATGGCATCAATACTTCCTACAGATTTTCCATCCACCATCCTTACTTTATCTCCAACTTTAAGATCAATTACAGGTTTGGGTTTGGGAGGGGAGGTTGTTGTTTTCTTTTTCTTTTTCTTTTTTTCCTTGCGAATACTCACCAGTTTTTGATTCACTTCATTGGCGACTTCTTTTTTCACCTCACGGTCTTTTTTGGCTTGGGCGACTGTCTTTCGTTTTCTCTTAGCATTTTCTGCTTCTATTAAGCGCAATAAGTCTGCGATCAGAGGCCTTTTTTTATTGTTTTGGAAGAATCGTTCCGCCAAATCGTTGAGTTTGTTTCCAAGGACAATCATCCGTTGGTTGTGATCGAACAATTCCTGATAGTTAACCAATTTCGATTTTAATTTTTCATTGAGTTTCTCTAGTCGCTCCGACTCATTTTCGAACTTATTCTCTTTCTCCTTCAGCGACTTTCCGGTTTGAGCCATCTGCTGGCGTTCTTTTTGCATTTTGGCGATGGTCGCATCAAAGCGTACTTTTCCTCGTTCAATTTTCTTTTTGGCGCGGTTGATCAAACTAAAGGGAATGCCATTTTTTTGGGCTACTTCAAAAGTAAATGAACTTCCGGCTTCCCCTAAAATAAGTTTGAATACGGGTTCCAATGTTTTGTCATCAAACTGCATATTGGCATTCACCATGGCCGGTTGCTCATCAGCCAGCAGTTTAAGGTTAGCATAGTGGGTGGTAATGAGTCCAAATGATTGTCGCTCGTAAAAATCTTCCAGAATGACTTCGGCCAGCGCACCTCCCAATTCGGGATCGGAACCTGTACCGAATTCATCGATCAAAAAGAGGGTTTTGTCATCGCATTTTTTCAAAAAACCTTTCATATTTTTAAGGCGATAGGAATAGGTACTCAGGTGGTTTTCAATGGATTGATTGTCTCCAATGTCTGTAAGGATACGATCAAACCAACATACCCTGCTTTTTTCGTTTACGGGTATCAGTATCCCGCTTTGCAACATCAACTGAAGCAAGCCCACGGTTTTTAGGGTAATACTCTTTCCTCCGGCATTGGGGCCCGATATGACAACGATCCTGCTCTGGGTATGCAAATGAATGTCTTGAGGAAAGGTTTTTTTGTTTTCCAACTGATGGGTATGGAAGAGTAGGGGGTGATAGGCGTTTTTTAGCTCCAATTCTTGTTGGTCCGATAAAATGGGAAGCAAGCCATTGATGGCTTGGGCATAGCGCGCACGGGCAAAAATGGTGTCGATATCGATCAAATAACTTTGGTAATATTTGATCAAGTCCAATTGCGGACGCAAATATTCCGTGAGCTGACTAAGTATTTTTTTGATTTCTTCGGATTCTTCAAAAACAAGGTTTTGAAGTTCTCTCGAAAAAATAAGTGTAGCTTCGGGTTCAATAAAAACGATACTTCCGGTTTTGGAACTGCCCATAATGCCTCCTTTTACTTTTCTGCGGTACATGGCTTTTACGGCCAATACCCGCTTGTTTTCGACCACCGATTCTCGGATATCATCCAGATAGTCCAAGTTTTGGTAATGTGATAAGGCTTTGTTAAAACTTTGGGCTATTTTACCTTTCTGGGCTTGAATTTGTTTTCTTAGGGTGTAGAGATTTTCCGAGGCGATGTCTCGGATCTCTCCAAATTGATCAATGACGTTGTCGATTTCTTTTTTTATTTCTTTATTGATCTCTATTTCGCTTCCCAATGAAAGTAGGGAGGGGTAGTAGGTCTTGAATTTGTTAAGGAATACCAATAGTGTGTTGACCGTATGTGATGCTGCAGCGATGTTTCTAAAAGCCGTAATTTCCAATACGCTATTTTCTATCTTCAGCAATTTAAAGGCCGGGGAGAGGTCCTCAAATCCGTGATTGGGGATCCTGTTGTCATTGTCAAAGGAAGCCAAGTACTCAGAAACGAAATGAAGTTCTTTGAGCATGGTGTCTTGGTCGGCTATAGGCTCCAAATCAATACACGATGCCTTGCCCATAGGAGTAATGGCAAAATCAGCGATCTGTTCCGTAACCTCGAAAAATTCGAGATCCTCAAGTGTTTTTTTTGGGATGTAGCCCATCTATTTTTCTAAATTAGCCATACAAAATTAAGAAATCATGGCAGTAAGCATACATCCGCATTGGGAAAATATATTGCAGAACACTTTCGAATCGGTTTATTTTAAAGCACTGATTGATTTTGTAAAATCAGCCTACGGATCTGCCAAATGTTTTCCTCCCGGAAAATTCATTTTTAATGCCTTTGACCTTTGTGCACCCGAAAAAACAAAAGTGGTGATTCTGGGCCAAGATCCTTATCACGGACCTGGGCAAGCGCATGGCCTGTGTTTCTCTGTACCCGCAGGAATTCCTCATCCACCCTCATTGATCAATATTTTTAAGGAATTGGAAAAAGATGTTCAAACCCCTTATCCCAAAAGTGGTGATCTGAGTCCTTGGGCCAAGCAAGGGGTGTTGCTGCTCAACGCCACCCTGACCGTACAAGCCCACAGGGCAGGCAGCCACCAGGGTAAAGGCTGGGAAAAATTTACCGATCAGGTAATCGAACTCCTCTCTGATCAATATGAAAATATTGTGTTTTTGTTGTGGGGAGGCTATGCCAAACAAAAATTAAAACTGATCGATAGAGAAAAACACTGTATTTTTACCTCGGGACACCCTTCTCCCTTAAGTGCCAATAGGGGGTATTGGTTTGGCAATAGTCATTTTTCTAAAACCAATGATTATTTGGCCTCAAAAGGAAAAGAACCCATCGATTGGGCCTTGTAGGTCAACCTCCTATGCGTTTGACTTTATGACCCATTTCCTTAAGTTTATCAATGATTTGATCCCTATAGTTGCCTTGAATAAGAATTTCAGCGTTTTTTACTGTTCCACCGGTGTTTACGGTTTGTTTAAGTGTTTTGGCTAAGGATTTTAGTGCTTCATGGTCTCCTTCGAATCCTTTGATAAGGGTGACGACCTTTCCAGCTCTCCCTTTTTTACTAAAATGGGCTTCTAAGTGCTGTGGAATGAAATCAGGATTAGGATCAACGGTTTCCTCTTGATCAGGAACCAACCCCTCGAATTTTATTTTAGCTAAATCGGATAAGCTGTTTAACTTTTTATTCATAGAATCTACTCAATCAATATTTAAACAATAATAATAAATACTCATATTACTTTGAATTTTTTTAACTGAATTGTAATGTAAGAGTGAATAATAGATTCTTTATTTTCTATTTTACATAATATTAATTATAGAAAAAATATAAGTATTTAATCACATACTGAACTTAATAAGATGTTTATATATCGAACTTTTCAAGCAAGGTTTCGAATATAACAAAAGAATTAATTGGACTATCTAAAAGAATATAATTCATAGCACCATCCCAGATCATCATAAAGGTATCTGCTTCAGATTGAGGATCAGAGTAATTCAAAGCCTTAAAAGCATTTTCTACCTTAATATAAAGTTTTCTTAAAAATTCAGTTTTATCAATATTCATTTGCCATCGTAGACTATAAAAAACTTTCCAATAGTCTGTTTGTTCTTTTGCCATATTGAATGGAAGGCTGATTACATGCTTTAGTATAACTCTAGGATGTGTAAGGTTATCTATTGGTTGAATTAATTTTTCTAATCTTTTCTCCTCAATTTTCATCAGGTTCGTCAATAATCCATCTTTGTTTTTGAAATGTCTAAATATTAGACCCTCGGATACACCAGCATCATAAGCAATTGATCTTGTCGAAGTAGCCTCAAATCCTTGTTTAGCGAATAACTTTAGTGCGCTGCTAAGAATTATGTTTTGTTTTCTTGTCATAAGTAAGTAATTACTTTTATCAATAATAATAAATTTAAATAAATTAATTTTTAAAATATTTAATATTTTAAAATTTGTTAATGAAAAACCAAAACTAAACTTGAAAAAAAAATCATTATTTATCAATAATTATATTGTCAATAGTTTTTTTTATCAAATATTCTGAATAATGGTATTTCTAAATAAGTAACAATATTTCAAGTAATTACATATTGTGCTGGATGAAAGGAAAGGATTATTTAATATTTGATTGTGTATATAAAAATGTAAAAATCGACTTACTCCTTTTTAAAAGATTATCAAGTTAACTTCTCAATTGAATTAAACATAATAATAATGATCGTACAAATGACCTAAAGAGTTTAAGACATGAATTGATAAAACCATTACATTTTTGTTGATGGGAACAGGAGAAAAGTTTTAAAGCAGAACATCTGGCCCGATGCACATACAGATATAGTTGATAGTCTCCTTCGTTTTTAAAAAATCTAATCCAATAAACTTTCCCCATTTAGATCAGTTGTTAATAAATGACTCATGTAATCGAAATAAGGACGAATCTTTTGAAAATGATCATCTATCAAAATGGTGAAACCATGATTAAAAACATCTTCATCCTTTAATCGTTTTATGAATGTGTATTGTTTCTTTTTTATTAGGTCAATGTTTGGATGATCTTTATTAAAACCTTTGGGTGCAGTTTTCACCTCATCTCCCTCAAGAGTACCCCAATGGCTTTTAAAAGTAGGATCATTTATAATCTCTCTAAGCTCATCGGCATCTAACTCTAGTTCTTTTCTTATTCTAAATAAATCTGCTGGCTTTGGTCCCCAAAAGCCTACTCCCAAAAAACTATTTCCAGGCTCTAAGTGAATATAATACCCTCCTCTTAATGTAGGTTTCTCACGATGGAATGCAATGCCAAAATTGTTTTTGTAGGGAGTTTTGTTCTTCGAGAATCGGATATCACGATAGATGCGAAACATCTTTACTTGTTCAATCTTGTCGTGGATTTGAAGCTTCTCTTCCACCGCTTTCATGAAAATTTTCACTTCTCCCTGCAAAGCCTTAAACTCAGATTTATGGGCCTCAAACCAATCTCGATTATTGTTTTTGGATAGGGTTTTAAAAAACTTAAATACTTGTGGGTTGATATTTGACATTCAATAGTTTTAGATATGCTGTTGGATCCAAAGATCGATTTTCTCCTCTAAAATATGCAATGGCAAAGCACCGGATTCTAATATTTTTTGATGAAAAATACGAATATCAAATCGGTCTCCCATTTTTTCCTCCGCCTTTTTTCTTAAGGATATGATTTTAAGTTGACCAATTTTATATGAAAGTGCCTGAGCAGGATTTGCCATATATCGCTCTATTTCTGAGGTTATTCCTGCCAACGATTCGGCCTCATTGTCAAGTGAAAATTGTATTGCTTGCTCTCGAGTCCAAAACTTAGCATGTAAACCAGTGTCAACTACCAGCCGGATCGCCCGGTGCATTTCAGCACCTAACATTCCAAAATGCTGATAAGGGTCGTCGTATAGACCCAGTTCTTTTCCTAAAGATTCTGCATACAATGCCCAGCCCTCTGAAAAAGCACTGTAAAATAAGTTTTTTCTAAAGTCAGGTAAAGACTCATTTTCTTGTTGTAATGAAATTTGAAAGTGATGTCCAGGAATCGCCTCATGAAGAAATAGATCTTCGTCTGAGTACACATTGTATTTTTCTACCTCTGGTATGGGTACATAAAAGATTCCAGGACGAGTACCGTCAAGGGAGCCCGGATTGTAATGTGCAGCTGCTGAAGCCTCTCGAAATGCCTCTACCCTTCTTATTTCAAAAGGAGTTTTGGGCTGCAGTGAAAAAAGCTGGTTTAGATTAGGCTTGATTTTTTTATAAATAGCATTGAAATTATCGATCACATGTTGAGGGTCATCGAAAGGTATCAGTTTAGGTAAAGAACGAACATGTTCAAAAAAAGCATTAAGATCACCTTTGAAACCCACCTCATTTTTTATTTTTTCCATCTCGTTTCGAATTCTCGCCACTTCATTCAATCCCAGTTGATGAATACTGTCTGCCTTTAAGTTTGTAGTGGTATAAACCCGTAATGCATAATCATAATAAGCCTCCCCGTCAGGAAATGCTCCAAAACCACTGCTTTCTCTGCCCGCCTCTAGATACTCTGTCGCCATAAAATCGTGGAGTCGCTGGTAAGCTGGTACAATTCGATTTTCAATCATATTGGAATAGGCCGATCTAAATTTCTTTTTCTCCTCAAATGTAAAATTCTCGGGCATTTCATCTATAGGACTATAAAAAAGATGTTTTGTTACATCTTTTTGCATCATAGCTTCAAGCTGTGGCAAAACCTTTACAATTAATGACTTAGGAAGTACATAACCTTTTTCTATACCCTTTTTCATCTTTTCTTCTGCCGAACCCAACCATTCCAAATAGCCCTCCAAACGCACCAACCAGTTTTGGTAATCTTGCTGCGTCTTAAAGGGCTGGGCGCCTTTACCCGATGCCAATTGGCCAATGGTAATTTGAAAAGTCCACATTTGATTTATGGGCATCAAATCTGTATGGAAGGTTTGACCCTCCAATTCCAATTGCAACTCTCTAATTAAGATACGCTTACTCATTGACTGATTTGGACTTAATTCGCCATTATCAAAATTGAGCAAAGCCGATTGGTAATATTCCAAAAATTCCTTTTCCTTTTTTTTAAATTCAACAGACAAAAAATTAGGAAGTGTGTCATTGTATCGTGAATCCCCTGAAAAAGTTGCATTAATACGATAAAGTTGTAATGAACCCTCATAATATTTGTTTAAAAGGTTTTCAAATTCAATATTTTTCTCCTTAGAACTTGGTAAAGTGCAGGAAAAAAAAGGAATTAAAAGTAAGAAGATAAAGAACTTTTTTTTCATTTGTGAAATATTTAATATTTCAACTCAATATATTAAGTGATTACTCTTTGCGCTTCTCCAATACAGCCCCAACATCTTTTAAGCTTTTACCTTTAGATCTCAATAGAATAAGGTAATGGAAAAACAAGTCGGCAGCTTCTTCCATAAATAAATCCTCTCTGTCAGCTATGGCTTCAATCACAGTTTCAACTGCCTCTTCTCCTACTTTTTGAGCAATTTTATCAACCCCTTTTTCAAATAGATTACTAACATAACTCCCTTCTTGACGTTGAGATTCCCTGTTTTGAATAACATCTTCCAAGGCGCCAATAAATGAAAACGCTGAAACATTATCCTCTTCCCAACAGGTATCCTCCCCTTTATGACAAGTCGGGCCCTGGGGGAGAGCGTAAACCAATAGTGCGTCTTGATCACAATCGACTTTTAAAGACTTAAAGTCAAGATAGTTTCCACTTTCATCACCTTTAGTCCAAAGTCGTTGTTTACTCCTGCTAAAAAAAGTGACCTTACCTGAGGATTGAGTTTTTTCTAAAGCTTCCTCATTCATATATCCCAACATTAAAACTTTTAATGTTTGAGCATCTTGAACTATGGCAGGCAACAATCCGTTGGGGTCTTTATTAAAATTTGCTGTTTTCATTTGATGATTCTTGTTGCTATATTTTCTTTTTTCAAAATATTTTTCAATTGTGGAATATCGATTTCACTAAAGTGGAAAACACTAGCCGCTAAAGCTGCATCAGCTTTACCGATTTTAAAAGTATCCACAAAGTGTTGGGTATTTCCTGCTCCTCCAGATGCGATAATGGGAATATTTACTGTTTCAGTCAATTCTGCTAAGGCAGTATTAGCAAATCCATTTTTGGTTCCATCATGATCCATCGAGGTAAAGAGAATTTCACCCGCCCCACGAACTTCTGCCTCTTTCGCCCATTCGTTGAGATCGATAGGGGTAGGTACCTTTCCTCCTACCAAATGCACACGCCAACAATCTTCTATTTTTTTTGCATCTATAGCAACCACCACACACTGACTGCCAAAGGCATCTGCCAATTCGTTGATCAGTTCGGGTCGACTTACTGCCGCAGAGTTGATCGAAACCTTATCCGCTCCATTTCTAAGTAATATTTTGGCATCATCTACACTGCTTATGCCTCCCCCTACTGTAAAAGGTATGTCTAAAGCCGAAGCGACTTTCAAAACCAAATCTGCCAAAGTTTTTCTTTTCTGCTCTGTTGCAGATATATCAAGAAAAACCAATTCATCAGCGCCCTCATGCGTATATCGTCTTGCCAACTCTACTGGATCACCAGCATCACGAAGGTCAACAAAGTTAACCCCCTTTACGGTTCGCCCATCCTTTATATCCAAGCAAGGAATTATTCTTTTGGTTAACATGATTCAATTGTTTTCTACAATGTACGTTTCTATATCTTTCAAGCTTATTCTTTTTTCATAAATCGCCTTACCAATTATGACACCCTCGCAACCTATGAGGTCCAACTGAGGTAATTGGGACATATCGGATACCCCTCCAGAAGCAATTAACTTAATTTCAGGGCATTCTATCAATAACGACTTGTAAAGACCAAAAGCAGGCCCCTCCAACATTCCGTCTTTACTGATATCAGTGCATATTACGTATTGAATTCCCTCGTCTTGAAATTTTTTTATAAAGGGTACTATGGTTTCATCAGAGGTTTCCATCCATCCACTTACAGCAATCAAATCTCCTTTTATATCTGCGCCCAAAATTATTTTTTCACTGCCATATTGTGTCAACCATTTCTTAAAAATACGCGGTTTTTTGACTGCTATACTTCCCACAATAATTTGTTTAACTCCACATGCAAAAGCGATTCTCAAATCTTCGTCGGATTTTAGACCACCTCCAAAATCTATTTTTAATTCAGTATTTACTGCTAATTTTTCCAAAACTTTATGATTCACTATACTATTTGATTTGGCACCATCTAAATCCACAACATGCAGATAAGAAACTCCACTTCCTTCAAAAGCTTTAGCCACTTCTAAAGGATCTTCATTATAGATTTTTTGGGTACTGTAATCACCTTTGCTAAGTCGAACACATTTTCCCTCTATAATATCTATTGCAGGAATAATTCTCATTTCAAAATTTTAAAAAATTATCCAAGAGTTTCAAACCATCTTTACTGCTCTTCTCTGGGTGAAATTGAACCCCATAGAAGTTCTCCTTTTGAACCGCTACACTATAATTTCCAGCATAACTACTCACGGCAGTAGTAGCATTATTTAGAGGAACATTGTAGCTGTGAACAAGGTACATATAGCAATCTTGAGCAATTCCATCAAACAATTCCTTCTTGCTATGATTCACTGTATTCCATCCCATTTGTGGTACTTTAACTGTGTCGGGAAAACGAGTGACTTTAACAGGAAGAATGTCAAGACCTTTCGTATTTCCCTCCTCTGTTTCCTTACACATCAATTGCATTCCCAAACAAATCCCCAACACAGGTTGTTTTAACTGAGGAATCAATAAGTCCAAACCTTTGGATTTTAATTTTTCCATGGCGCTCGCCGCCTCTCCCTGCCCTGGAAATATTACTTTGTCTGCTTTAGAAATCGTTTCATTGTCGTACGTAATTTGCGCATCCACCCCCAAGCGTTGCAATGCAAACTGAATACTTTTTACATTTCCTGCATTATAATCTACAATTACTGCTTTCATGTTATAAAATTCCTTTTGTAGAGGGTAAAATCATTTTATCCGTGTCTCTTTTAATGCCCATTTTGATAGCTTTGGCAAAAGCTTTGAAAATAGATTCAATCTTATGATGTTCATTAGTCCCTTCTGCTTTGATGTTAAGATTTACCTTGGCGCCATCAGCGAAAGATTTAAAAAAGTGATAAAACATCTCAGTTGGCATTTGACCAATCATTTCTCTTTTGAACTCCGCTTCCCATACCAACCAACTTCTCCCACCAAAATCAAGGGCAACTTGAGCCAGAGCATCGTCCATTGGTAATGTAAATCCATAACGTTCTATACCTTTTTTATCCCCCAAAGCCTCTGCAAAACTCTCTCCCAGGGCAATGGCCGTGTCTTCAATAGTATGGTGTTCGTCAACCTCTAAGTCACCTTGGATCTTTATTCTTAGGTCAACACCACCGTGGCGGGCCAACTGATCTAGCATATGGTCAAAAAAAGCAATACCCGTATCAATTTGGGCCTTTCCAGTTCCATCAAGATTAAGGTGAATAGATATTTGTGTTTCCTTAGTGTTTCTATCCAAACCTACAGTACGTTCTTTTAACAAAAGCATGCGGTAAATTTCCTCCCAACATTTCGTGTTCATTACAATAGTATCCTCCAGTGCAGTATCTGTTACCTCATCGGCCCCTAAATCTGCATTGTTGTCAATAAAAATACCTTTGGCTCCCAAATTTTTGGCCAATTGCATATCGGTCAAACGATCGCCTATCACATAAGAAGCAGATAAATCATATTCAGGATTATCTAAATAAGCAGTCATCATAGCTGTTCCTGGCTTACGTGTATCGGCCTGATCTTCAGGATAAGTCTGATCAATAAACACATTAGAGAAAACAATTCCTTCATTTTCAAAGGATTTGATCAAATGATTTTGGTATGGCCAAAATTCTTCCTCGGGGAAGCTATCCGTTCCCAATCCATCTTGATTGGTTACCATAACCAACTCGAAGCCCAATTCACGAGCTATATTGCCCAAGTAGCGAAAAACCTTTGGGTAAAAAACTAGTTTTTCGTAGGCATCTAATTGATAATCCCCCGGCTCCAAAGTTAAAGTACCGTCTCTGTCGATAAATAATACTTTTTTCATTGATCTATGGTTTTACAAGCATTTATAAATTTAATATTTTCTTCAGGAGTCCCCACGGTAATTCGAAGTGTATTGTTACATCCCAATAGGGAGGAACGGTTTCGAACTACTATACCTTGGGTCAAAAATTGATCGTATCGCAGTGAGGCGTCATCTACTTTTATAAGTAAAAAATTAGCATCACTGGGGTATATTTTTTTAACAAAATTGAAAGACAATAATCTTTTTTCCATTTGCTGTCTTTCTGAAATCAATGCCTTTACCTGAGATTGAACATCAGAGAAATCATTTAATGCAGCTAAGGCCATTTTTTGAGTGAGGGTATTTATGTTATATGGGGGTTTTATTTTATTGAAATACTTAATTATAAATGGATTGGCCATCCCAATCCCCAATCGAATTCCTGCCAACCCATAAGCTTTTGAAAACGTTTGGCAAATCATCAACCTAGGATAGTCCTTCAAAAGGCTTAGAGCACTGCCCTTGCTTGAAAAATCTACATAGGCCTCATCAACAACCACCAATCCAGAGAATTGATCCAACAGACGCTGAATTTGAGGCATTGGAATAGCATTACCACTTGGGTTGTTGGGAGAGCAGACAAAAATCACTTTAGTCTTTTCATTGACTTTGGACATAATTACCTCCAAATCCAATTCAAATTCTTTATTTAGAGGAACATCTACAGCCTTTATTTTATTGAGTTGGGCCAGGACCGCATACATACCGTAAGTGGGTGGTAATAAAATGACTTCGTCTTGACTGGGCTCACAAAAAGTACGAAAGATTAAATCCAATACCTCATCACTACCATTACCCAATAGGATTTGATCATCCCCTATTCCTTTTACCTTCGCCAATACTCTTTTTAATTGACGTTGCAAGGGATCAGGATAACGATTGGCAACACTGTTATAGGGGTTTTCGTTGGCATCCAAAAAGACCTTTTGGGCTTCAAAACCTTGAAACTCATCTCTAGCCGAACGATAGGGAGCAATATCCCTAACAATAGGTCTAACAAGTTTTATTATTTCTGTTTCACTCATTTTGAAGCTTTTTAAGCCGAATGGAGACGGCATTTTTGTGGGCTTGTAATCCCTCAGCACTTGCCATCTCCTCAATTACAGGGCCCAGATCTTGCAAACCTTGGGCGGTAATTTTTTGATAGGTAATTGCTTTTAAAAAACTGTCCAGGTTTACCCCACTATACTGCCTTACATAACCATTGGTAGGCAAAGTGTGATTCGTTCCAGAAGCATAATCTCCAGCGCTCTCAGGAGTATAATTGCCAATGAAAACAGAGCCTGCGTGTTTGATGCTGTTTACAAATTCATCTTCATTTTTCACACATACGATCAGGTGCTCAGCTCCATAATAATTGGTAAAGGATATAGCCTCCTCTTGACTGTCGAAAAATACGATTTTAGAATTATCTAAAGCCTTTATTGCAGTGGTCCGTCGAGATATTAGACTAACTTGATTTTCCAACTCTTGGTCAACTTCATCCATAATTTCCTTATCGGTAGTGACAAATATCACTTGACTGTCTGGACCGTGCTCCGCTTGGGAAAGTAAATCAGAGGCAACAAATGCAGCTTTTGCAGAGTTATCCGCAACGACCATGAGTTCACTAGGTCCTGCTGGCATATCTATAGCGACTTGGTATTGAGTGGCAAGCTGTTTGGCTACGGTGACGTATTGATTGCCTGGACCAAAAAGTTTATCTACTTTGGGTAAAGTTTTTGTTCCAATGGTCATTCCAGCAATGGCTTGAATTCCTCCGACCTTAAAAATATTGTCAACACCACATAAATTAGCAGTATAAAGTATTACATCAGATAAGTGTCCATTACTATTTGGTGGTGAGCACAATACTACTTCTGAACATCCTGCTACTTGAGCGGGAATAGCCAACATTAAGATGGTAGAAAATAAAGGTGCTGATCCTCCTGGCACATAAAGCCCTACCTTTTCTATGGGCAGTTTTTTTTGCCAACAATTAACTCCTTTTTGAGTCTCTACACTGACCTCATTTGTTTTTTGTGCACTATGAAAACGAAAGATATTGTCTTTAGCCTGTTTAATAGCATTTTTTAACTTATTCGGCACTCGACCTATCGCTTGCTCAATTTCATTTTTACTTACTGAAAAATCTTCTAACTTTACCTTATCAAACTTTTCAGTATATTTAGAAAGTGCTTTATCTCCACTCCTAGCTACATTATTAAAAACTCTTTTGGCCAATGGCTCAAGTGAGGCGAAAGAGGCAGAACCCCGCTTAGCCAATTCCCTCCATGTTTCGGGTGTCGGATTAATAAATTTTTGCATCACAATACCATTTTTTCTATAGGGCAAACTAATATATCTTCAGCACCTGCAGATTTAAGTTCATCGATGACCTTCCAGAATGAAGTTTCATCAATAACAGAGTGTAATGAGGACCATCCTTCTTTAGCCAATGGAAGAATTGTTGGGCTTTTTAGAACAGGAAGAATATTACTGATTAGTTCAATCTTGTCATTGGGCGCATTAAGTAAAATATATTTAGATTTCTTCGCACGTATTACCGTACCAATACGAAAAAGCAATTTTTCAACAATTTTTTGTTTTTCTGAAGATAGATTTGGTGATTGCACCAAGACAGCTTCGGATTCCAGTATTTTAGCAACTTCTTTTAAATTATTTTTAAACAAAGTACTTCCACTGGAAACAATATCACAAATCGCATCAGCAAGTCCAATGCTAGGTGCTATTTCAACAGAACCATTGATGATGTGTAGATCAGCATTTATAGCATTTTTGCTAAAAAATTCAATAACGGTATTTGGATAAGACGTGGCGATACGTTTTCCATCGAGTTCTTTGACGTTATTGAAATTTGATTCTTTCGGAACAGCAATAGAAACTCGACATCTTGAAAAGCCCAATTTTTCTAAAACGATCAAATCTTTTCCTTTTTCATGGATTAAGTTCTCACCTATAATGGCTAAATCCACTACTCCATCACTCAAATACTGAGGGATATCACCATTTCTTAAATATAATACCTCCATAGGGAAGTTTCTAGCAGGTGCTTTAAGTTGATCTTTACCATTATCGATAGAAATACCACACTTTTTTAGCATTTTCAGAGACTCTTCATTAAGTCTTCCTGATTTTTGAATCGCAATTGTTATCATTTTAAAAATATATTATAAAAAAACCCGTTTGAAATCAAACGGGTTTAAAATATAGACAATACATCTTCATTACCTCATTTGATAGGTTGATAGTAAATGCATGTAATGGTTCAATTTTTTCACATTGCAAATATAATAATTTTTCAATGAGATATAAAATCAAATTTTATTGACCTCCTAAGATAAGTGGCATACCGTCTTCTCCACTACCAATAACAATTACCTTGGCATTGGGAGAGGTAGAAAGTGCTTTAGTCGCTTCTATACCTTTCTCTTTGAGAATCATCTTTGTGATCGATGCACTTAAAATTCTATTAGCAGTAGCTTTTCCTTCTGCATCAATTCTCTGTTTTTCAGCTTCTTGCTTGGCTTTTTCTAATCTAAATTCGTACTCTAAAGACTCCTGTTCTTGTATTAATTTTCTTTCAATACCTTCCTTTATTGCTAATGGTAATGAAACATCTCTAACTAGTACCGCATTAACTTGAATATGCTGATTTTCAACAACCTTTTGAGTTTCCTCATAAATTTCATTTTGAATTGCATCTCTTTTGGTTGAGTATAATTGTTCGGGGGTATATCTACCAACAACGCTTCTAGCTACTGCTCGAATCTGCGGAATCAAAACAATGTTTACATAATTCTCCCCTTTAGTTTTATGTAGTAATCCCAATTCATTATAAACTGGCTGATATAATACAGATACATCCAGAGATATCTCCAGACCATTGGATGACAAAACTTGCATATTCCCTTCAAAAAATTCTTGCTGCTTAACGTTGTAAATGTAGACCTTATTCCAAGGGGCAATGATATGGAACCCCTCTGATAGTGGTGATTTATCTGTTACAACACCCCCACCAAAGGTCTTAAACAATACACCCGCTTCTCCATATCCAATATTGATAGAGGACTTAGAGACGAAAATAATAAGCACAAAGGCCAAGAGAATAATTGGTAATCCGATTTTAGGTAATTTTTGCATAATTAATTTTTTTTAAGTTAACATTCCTCCATCTACCTGGAGAACTTGACCGGTAATATAATTTGATAAATCTGATGCCAAAAACAAACAGGCGTTGGCTACGTCCTTGGGAGAACCACCTCTTTTAAGAGGGATTCCATCGCGCCACCTCTGAACTATATCTTCCGGCAGTTTATCTGTCATTTCAGTTTCAATAAATCCAGGAGCGACAACGTTACTTCTAATATTTCTTGAACCCAATTCTAGGGCAACAGCTTTTGAAAATCCAATAATTCCAGCCTTAGAGGCTGCATAATTGGATTGACCAGCATTCCCTTTAATACCCACTACTGAACTCATATGAATTAATGATCCATATCTTTGTTTTAAAAAAGTTCGCTGTATTGCTTTTGTCATATTGAAAACGGATTTAAGATTGACCTCAATCACTTGATCAAAATCTTCCTCATCGATACGCATCAAAAGATTATCTTTAGTAATTCCAGCGTTATTGATCAAAACATCCACCTTATCAAAATCCTCTAAAATATTCTTTATCAATAGTTGTGCCAAATTAAAATCAGCAGCATTACTCTGATAGGATTTAGCTTTAACTCCAAGATCTTCCAATTCTTTTACGAAACTTTGAGCGTCATTTACGGAAGTACTGTAGGTGAATGCCACATTGCAACCATGTTCGGCAAAGGCTAAAGCTATTCCTTTCCCTATCCCCCGACTAGCACCTGTGATGATGGCTGTTTTATTTTCCAGTAATTTATTCATTTAAATTGAGCTAAAACTTCTGAAACTTTTTTACCAATCTCGGCTGGAGAATCTACCACATGAATTCCACATGACTTCATAATCCTCTTCTTAGCTTCAGCGGTGTCATTTTTTCCACCAACAATAGCACCAGCATGACCCATGGTTCTTCCTTTAGGGGCTGTTTCACCAGCAATGAATCCAATTACAGGCTTTTTGTTACCATTTTCTTTCACCCATTGGGCGGCATCAGACTCAAATTGTCCACCTATTTCTCCAATTATCACTATGGCCTCAGTTTCAGGGTCATTCATAAAGAGTTCCACTGCATCTCTTGTTGAGGTTCCTATAATAGGGTCTCCACCTATACCAATGGCTGTAGTTATTCCTAATCCCTCTCTAACTACCTGATCAGCGGCTTCATAGGTCAACGTACCAGATTTGGAAACAATTCCTACATTACCTTTTTTGAATACAAAACCTGGCATAATACCAACTTTTGCTTCGTCTGGAGTTATTACTCCAGGGCAATTAGGCCCTACTAAAGTGCAATTCCTCTTTTTAATGTAGTCAACCACTTTAATCATATCAGATACGGGGATACCCTCGGTAATTGCAATAATAACTCTTATTCCTGCTTCTGCAGCCTCCATAATAGCATCTGCTGCAAATGCTGGTGGTACAAAAATAATAGACGTATTTGCCTGAGCTTCCTTTACTGCTTGTACAACAGAATTATAAACTGGCTTATCTAAATGCACTTGCCCTCCTTTTCCTGGGGTAACCCCACCAACCACATTAGTTCCATAGGCTATCATTTGTTCAGCATGGAAAGTACCCTCACTACCAGTAAAACCTTGTACTATAATTTTTGATTCCTTGTTTACGAGTACACTCATTGTAATTTTTTAATTATCTAAAAGTATGTTATTTTAATGGTTGATACATTTTAAATAAAGATTAATCTTTAATTCTTTCAAGATAATGACCTTTTAAGGTATCAACCTTGATTTTATCACCCTCATTAATAAAAAGAGGAACATTAATTTTCGCACCCGATTCGACAGAAGCTGGCTTTGTGGCGTTAGTAGCGGTATTCCCTTTAACTCCCGGTTCAGTGTGAGTAACTTCTAAAATAACATTAGCGGGCATATCAACCGATAAGGGCAATCCGTCCTCAGTATTGATGGAAATACTTACTATTTCTCCTTCTTTCATTAAACCAGGATTATCGACTGATTTTATATTAACTACTACTTGGTTGAAGTCATCTAGATTCATAAAATGATAGTCATCCATATCTCTATACAGATACTGGTATTTATTAGTTTCAACACGAATGCTCTCAATTTTGTGACCAGCTGAAAAAGTATTTTCAACTACTTTTCCTGAGGTAACGCTTTTGAGTTTTGTTCTTACAAAAGCAGGACCTTTACCTGGTTTGACGTGAAGAAACTCTATAATTTTATAAATATCATTATTAAATTTTATACACAATCCTTTTCTAATATCAGATGTATTTGTCATAGTATTGATTTAGCTTTTTTGAAAATAGCCTTTCATGATTCCTCTTTGGGAATTTCTGATGAATTGTAGAATTTCATCTCTTTCTGGAGAGGCAATCATCTCAGCTTCGATAATATCAAAAGCCTGACTATTGTTTAATTTTTTTTGGTAGAGAATCCTAAATATATTTTGAATCTCTGTAATTTTTTCGGACGAAAAGCCCCTTCTTCTGAGCCCTACAGAATTTATCCCAACGTAGGATAGAGGCTCACGAGCTGCTTTGACAAAGGGAGGAACATCCTTTCTTACTAGTGACCCACCAGCGATAAAAGCATGGTCTCCAATTGTGGAGAATTGATGTACTGCGACCAACCCTGCCAAGATTACATAATTTCCAATTGTAATGTGACCCGCAAGGGTACTATTATTTGAAAAAATACAATTGTCACCAACATAGCAATCGTGGGCAACGTGACAATAGGCCATGATTAAGCAATTATTTCCAATTTTGGTAAGTTGACGATCTGAAGTACCTCTGTTTATGGTTACACACTCTCTAATTGTTGTATTATTCCCAATAACCGCCAAAGTATCTTCACCTTTAAACTTCAAATCTTGCGGGACAGCCGCAATTACAGCTCCTGGAAAAATACTACAATTTTTGCCTATTCTAGACCCCTCCATTATAGTTACATTTGAACCGATCCAAGTACCTTCGCCAATTTCTACATTTTTATCAATAGTAGTAAATGGTTCAATAACTACATTTTTTGCTACTTTGGCTTCAGGATGAATGTAAGAAAGGGGTTGTTTCATAAATGTTTATTTACGTTTCATTATTTGCGCCATAAGTTCACCTTCAGTCATTAAATTTCCATTTGCAAAGATCATACCTTTCATATGACAAATACCTCTTCTTATAGGGGAGATTAATTCCAATTTAAAAATTAAAGTATCGCCAGGTTTTACTGGTCTTTTGAACCGTACCTTATCCATTTTCATAAATAAGGTAAGGTAGTTATGTGGGTCTGGCACCGTATTCAATAAAAGTACTCCCCCTGCCTGTGCCATCGCTTCAATTTGAAGAACACCAGGCATGACAGGAACTCCAGGAAAATGACCCACAAAAAAAGGTTCATTCATGGTCACGTTTTTAAGGCCAACGACATGAGAATCTGAAAGTTCAAATATTTTATCTACCAACAAAAATGGAGGTCTGTGTGGTAACATTTTGATAATGTCATTCACATCCATTAATGGTTCAGAATTAACGTCTATTTTGGGAGCGTTCTGTCTTCTTTCTTGCTTAATTATTTGAGAAAGTTTTTTAGAAAAGTCAGTATTAACTTTATGTCCAGGCTTATGAGCAAAAACCTTTCCTCGAATAGGAACTCCCACCAAGGCCAAGTCTCCAATTACATCTAATAGCTTGTGTCGAGCCGCTTCATTAGAAAAATGAAGGCTTAAGTTGTCTAAAATCCCATTCGGTTGAACAGCAATATTTTCTTTTCCAAAAGCCTCTTTCAAACGATCCATATTACTCTCGGAAAGTGGTTTATCAACATAGACTATAGCATTATTTAAGTCGCCACCTTTTATTAGGCCGTTCTCTAAAAGCATTTCAAGTTCATGTAAAAAACTAAAAGTACGTGAAGGTGCAATCGATTTTTTAAAGTCTATAATAGTGTCCAATGATGCATTTTGAGTTCCCAAAACTTTGGTTTCGAAATCAACCATAGTTGTAACTTGATATTCGTCAGCAGGAATCAATGTAATCTCGCTTCCGGTTTCATCATCTTTATAAGTAATAAGGTCGGTAACAACGTATTCTTCTCTAGCTTTTTCTTGCTCTTTAATCCCAACTGATTCTATTGCATCAACAAAAAATATTGATGAACCGTCCATAATCGGAGACTCGGGAGAGTCCAATTCGATATAACAATTATCGATTCCCATCCCCACTAATGCAGCCAAAACATGCTCCGAAGTCTGAATTTTGGCAGAATCTTTTTCAAGATTGGTGCCTCGGTCTGTATTTGTAACATATTGAACGTCTGCAGGAATTTCAACCACTGGTTTAAGATCCGTCCTAACAAAAATATAACCGGTATTTACAGGTGCAGGCTTAAAGGTAATTTTAACGGATTTTCCAGTATGAAGACCAACTCCATCAAGGGTAACTTTATTTTTTAAAGTTTTTTGATAAGTTTTTTTTTTGGTCATGGATTTAGTTTCTTAATGATTCGGTTTATTTCTTTTGCAAGATTTGGTAAATTTTTGAAATAAACATATGATTTGTTGTAATCATTGTATGAAAATGCGGGGGTGCCTTGAATGGTTGAATTTTGTTTAATATTACTTATAACCCCCGATTTACCTTGAATTTTGACATTATCACCTATATTTATGTGACCTGCAATACCAACTTGCCCTCCGATAACGCAATTTTTACCGATTTTGGCGGACCCGGCAATTCCCGATTGAGCAGCAATAACAGTATTCTCACCAATCTCAACGTTATGAGCAATTTGAATCTGATTATCGAGTTTTACACCATTTCCTATGGAAGTGACACCTAAGGTAGCACGATCAATTGTTGAATTGGAACCAACATCCACATTATTGCCTAATATTACTATACCTGTTTGAGGTATTTTCTTATAAATACCATCTTTTTGTGGAGAAAATCCAAAACCATCAGATCCAATTACTACGCCACTATGAATCACACAATTTTTACCTATAATAGTATCATCTAATATTTTAGCACCTGCAAAAATAATGGTCCCTGAATCAATACTTACATTACTACCAATGAATACTTGTGGAAATATTTTAACATTCTCACCAATATCTGTAT
Source organism: uncultured Bacteroidota bacterium (assembly GCA_902609035.1). Next base: position 1,727 of record CACLQG010000003.1, on the reverse strand, counting down.
TTTCCTCAATACAGGTCATATGACCAACATAACAGTTGTTTCCTATAATCACAGAAGCGTCTATTTCAGCGGATTTGGAAATACCTGTTTTATTGGTCTTAACCTTATTGTAATAATCCAGTAGTACAGAAAACGAATCGTAAGCATTGGGAACTCTAACCAAAGTAGTAGAAAGATTCTCCTCAGGAATAAAATCATGGTTAACAATAGTTACAGATGCTTGAGTTTTATAAATGAATTGGGTATATTTTGGATTGGAAAGGAAAGTTAGAGAACCCTTTTGAGCATCTTCAATTTTAGATAATTGAAAAAACTCAGCATTAGGGTCGCCCTCAACAGTTCCTTGTAATTGAGAAGCGATTTGTTGCGCTGTAAATTTCATTCTTGTAAAAATATAAAATTTAAGTTAGATGAGTATTTCTAGGTAAGCATAAAAAATTTTCCTCTGATCACGCGAAAGGTTCTGTAAATTAACAAAAGCATATGACTACTCAAATCTTTTAACTTTCACTTCTTGATAAGGTTCATTTTTTGTCCATCGGAACATAAGTCTGATTTGAAAACTCTCCTGTAAAGAGAATTTTTTTTGGTTCTGCAATAGAACACCTATTTTTTATTAATACTTCGATAATTTTTTGAATTAAGTATATCACCCCGAGAGCATCCTCAAAACGTGTCTGGTGTTAAACATTATTGACGTTATGCTAAAAAAATTCTCCCTGGATGTGGAAGCCAAGAATGAGAAATAACCATTTAAATTAATTAATAACGAATACCAATAAATCCGTAATTTTAGCAATTTAAAAGTTTTACCTTTTATATTATAAAATGGTTAATCTTACTACAAAATATAATATATGACTCAAATCAATATACTATGGATAGATGATGAAATTGAGTTACTTAAATCTCACTTTTTATTTCTAGATAGAAAAGGTTATCATATTACAGCTTGCAATAATGGTCAAGATGCATTGTTGCTACTTGAGGAACAAGTTTTCGATGCTGTTATCCTTGATGAAAATATGCCAGGACTTGGCGGTTTAGAGACTTTGAGTGAAATAAAGCAAAGACTGCCAATGCTTCCTGTTATTATGATTACAAAAAACGAGGAGGAAAAGATAATGGAAGAAGCCATAGGTGCAAAAATTTCAGATTATTTGATCAAACCCGTTAACCCAAACCAAATTTTGTTGGCTCTCAAAAAACTACTGCAACATAAAAACTTAATTGCAGAAAAAACCATCATCAATTATCAACAAGCTTTTCAGCGTATATCTATGTCTCTAAATGAATTAAAAACCCACAAGGACTGGTCCGATTTTTATATTAAGATGTTATATTGGGAAATGGAGCTCGAAGGCTTAGAGGATCTGGCTATGTTGGAGATTTTTCAAAATCAAATGAAAGAAGCCAATCGACTTTTTGCCAAATTTATTGAAAACAACTACAAGGATTGGATAAAAAATGACGAAGGCCCATTGATGTCTCACCAAATTCTAAAGAAAAAACTCTTTCCTATACTTAACAAAGAATCTCATAAAACAACCTTAATGATGGTTATTGACAACCTTCGTTTTGACCAATGGAAAATGATTTCTCCTATTATCGAAGACTATTATAAGAAAGAGGAGGAAGTTACATATTACAGTATCCTTCCTACTGCTACCTACTATGCTCGAAATAGTATATTTTCAGGTCTTATGCCTTTAGAGATGCAGAATGAG
>CACLQG010000002.1:17500-84498 GCA_902609035.1 uncultured Bacteroidota bacterium | reverse complement strand
ACAAACTAACTGGAAATCACTTTTTAATGGTAAGGATTTGTCAAACTGGGAAGTAAAAAATGGAACAGCAAATTATCAAATCTTAAACAATTCTATAGTTGGAACGTCCCGAATTGGGAGTCCAAATACCTTTTTATGTACCAAGGAAATGTATGGTGATTTTATATTAGAACTAGAAGTAATGGTTGAACCAGGACTCAATTCTGGTATTCAATTCCGTTCCAACTCTTTTGAAAATTATAGAAATGGTCGTGTTCATGGATACCAATCTGAGCTGGATACAAGTAAAAGAGCATGGGCTGGTGGAATCTATGATGAAGGAAGAAGAGGCTGGTTATATCCCCTTACTATGAATAAAAAGGGTGGTGCCGCTTTTAATAACGGTGGTTGGAACAAAGTAAGAATTGAAGCAATTGGAAATACAATAAAAACATTTTACAATGGAGTGCAGTGCTCTAACCTTGTAGATGACATGACAGCAGAGGGTTTTATTGCTTTACAAGTACATTCTATCAAAGATAAATCACAAGAGGGAAAAACTATTCAATGGAAAAACATTAGGATTATAACTGAAAATTTAGATGAATATAAAACCGAAAATCAAGTCCATGCAAGACAAATAAGCTATTTAAAAAATAAATTAACCGAAGAGGAAAAAAGAAAAGGCTGGAGATTACTTTGGGACGGAAAAACAACTAGAGGTTGGAAAGGATCGAGATCTAACGACTTTCCAAAAAACGGTATTCAAATAGTTGATGGGGAAATACACTTTATAAAACATGAAAGATTAAGTGGATATAAAAAATCTGGAGATATTGTGACCAGAGAAAAATTTAGCAATTTTGAACTTGAAGTAGATTTCATGTTTAAAAAGGGAGGGAATAGTGGTATAAAATATTTTGTTGATGCTTTAACTGAGGGTGATGGCAGAAATATTGGACTTGAGTTTCAAGTGCTTGACAAAAATCACCCTGATCATATTGGTGGTTTGGGAGGTAATAGAACTATAGGTTCATTATATGATCTTATCGCAGCTGAAAATCTATCTGAAGAAAATCGTGATGATATTAGAGCAAATGGTGCAGAAAGCTGGAACAGAGCTAGGATTATTGTTAAAGCAGGAAATGTTCAACACTGGGTTAACAATATCAAAGTTGTTGAGTATAATCGTTTTTCCCAGTCCATGAAAAACTTAATTAAGAAAAGTAAGTTTGTAGATCATAAAGGATTCGCCATAGGTTCAAGTGGAAGAATATTGCTTCAAGATCATAGCCCAGGTGATATAAAGTTTAAAAACATAAAAATTCGTGAGTTTTAGGATTTTATTTTCTTTAATCATTGGTGTAAATTTAATAAGTTGTAAACAAACCCCAGGTCCTAATATTTCTCCTAATGTCATTGTTATTTTAGTCGATGATATGGGTTTTTCTGATTTGGGTGCCTATGGTAGTGAAATCTCTACCCCAAATATTGACCGACTTGCTGATGAAGGGATAAGATTTTCCAACGCATATAATACCTCTAAATGTTTTCCATCAAGGGCATCACTAATAACCGGTTTATATTCCCATCAAATTGGTTATCACGAAAGTTTTGAGCAACCCATGCGCAATGCCATCACCTTGGGAGAGTTATTCAAATCAGAGGGTTACACAACGCTTTGGTCAGGTAAACATCATAGTAGAGAAAACCCCATTGATAGAGGCTTTGACCACTATAGCGGTCTTCTGGACGGAGCTGCCAATCATTTTAACCCAGGTTTGAAAAGAGAGGGAGAGGGACAACCTGCACAAAAAGGTCTTAAAAAATCACCCATCAGCTACAGAAACTGGGTAATAGAGGGGGAAATATTTAATCCTTACACACCTATATCTAGTGATTTTTACAGTTCAGATGTATTTACAGATTATGCACTAGAGTGGATTGATAAAATTGAGGATGAGAATCCATTTTTTCTATATCTATCCTATACCGCTCCCCATGACCCTTTAATGGCTTGGCCTGAGGATATCGAAAAGTATAAAGACCACTATCTAGAAGGTTATGAAGTAATTAGAAAAGAACGTTTTAGAAAACAAAAAAAACTTGGAATAATTCCTGAAAATACATCATTATCAAAGGCAGAATATTTAGAATGGGGAGATCTTTCTCCTAAAGATCAAGCAGAGGAAAGCAGAGCTATGACTGTTTATGCAGCAATGATTGATCGATTGGATCAGAATATTGGTAGGTTGCTAAAAAAGCTTGAAAATCAAGGTAAACTTAATAATACACTTATTCTTTTTACCTCTGACAATGGCGGTTCAAGTGAAGTAGTCAAATTAGATGGTGGTACTGGCCAAATTGGTGAACTTACCAATTGGAAATCACTCGGTAAAAGTTGGGCCAATGTGAGTAATACCCCATATAGGGAATACAAAAACTGGAGTCAAGAGGGTGGTATAAAAACTCCTTTAATAGCCTATTGGCCAGATAAAATTAAAAACAAAGGCATTATTTCTCACAAAGTCATTCACTTTATAGATTTTCTACCCACCTTTAAAGAAATAATAGATGCCAAATACCCCAAAAAATTTAATGGTGATAATATTATACCATTACCCGGAAAAAGTTTTTTAAGGCAAATGTTAGGGGACAATTCCACTGATAGGAATACTCCCATATTTTGGCAGTGGAAAAGTGGAAAAGCCGTAAGGAATGGAAACTGGAAATTAGTAGCTTACAACAATATTTGGGAACTTTATAATTTGGAAAAAGACCCTGTGGAAGAGATTAACTTGATTGAAACAGAAATAGAAATCGCAACGCAGCTTAAATCACTATATGAAGGTTGGGCTAGTCAATTTGAAATAAGTGAAAAATAGTTTTGTTTATGAATAGGCTCGGCCATACATTCCCCCATTATTTATTTATATTAAAGGCTTTATTTCTTCTAGGTTGTAACAATACCCTTGAGGAAGAAATAAAGCGACCAAACATTCTTTGGATCACAGTTGAAGACATAAGTCCCAACTTAGGGTGTTATGGAGACCCTTTAGCGCATACGCCTAACCTTGATGCTTTGGCCTCCAAAGGATTTATATATAAAAATGCCATTGCGAATGCTCCAGTTTGTGCGCCTGCAAGAAACGCTTTAATTACAGGTATGTACCCTTCATCTCTTGGTACACTTCATATGAGATCTTACTCTAAAGACATGGAAAGTTCTGGAAGAATCCCTAAGGACATAAAACTTTATCCAGAGGTGTTAAGAGATGTGGGTTATTATTGTACCAATAATGTAAAGGAAGATTACAATTTTAATTTGAATAGGTCAATTTGGGATGAATCCAGTAATAAAGCCCACTGGAAAAATAGGCCAGACAAGAAAAAACCATTTTTTTCGATTTTCAATTTGACATTAACACACGAAAGCTGCATTAATAATAAAGATAAACACGAACTAGTAACTAGAGATTTACCCAATCAACTTAGAACCAATCCTGAAAATATAGTAGTCCCCCCCTATTACCCTGATAATGATAAAATAAGAACTTTATTAACAAGACATTATGATAATATAGCCATGATGGATATTGTTGTAAAAAATCTCCTACAGGAACTCGAGGAAGCTGGAGAAACTGAAAGTACTATTATCTTTTTTTACTCCGACCATGGAACTGGCTTACCAAGACACAAAAGATGGTTGTTTGATACAGGAGTCAAAGTTCCCTTCATAGTCTATATTCCTAAAAAATACAAGTCTCTTTACCCATCCAATCCTGGGAGTGAAGTAGACCAATTAATCAGTTTCATAGACATGGGCCCCACTGCAATCGAATTAGCAGGAGGCAAAATTCCAAAAAACATGCAGGGACAAGCTTTTTTAGGAAAAAATCTCAAACAAGAACGTGATTATGTTTTTTTAGCCCGAGGAAGAATGGACGAACGTTATGATATTCAAAGAGGGGTAAGAAGTAAAAAATATAAGTACTTGCGCTATTACGAGCCCAAAAAACCTTTTATTCAGTTTATGAATACTCCAGAGGGGGGACCTCTTATGTTGGAACTTCGAAAAGCCAAGAAAAATGGAACTTTAAAACCGGAAGGCCTTCAATTGGTCGCTTTAAACAAACCCTCTGAATCTTTGTTTGATTTGATTAAAGACCCTATGGAGTTTAATGATTTGGTCAATGAGCCCGGCATGAAGGAGCAATTGATAAAAATGAGAAACGTTCATGATAAATGGATGAAAGATATTTTGGATGTGGGGTTGATCCCTGAACCTATTCTTCGAAAATGGGAAGAAGAAAACGACCAACCAATTTATTCATGGATTAGAACAAATGAAAATTTTTATGATGAATTATTAGTAATGTCTTCCTCAGAGAATGAAAAAATTTTATTTGAAGGACTTGATCACGAAAATGAGGCAATTCGTTATTGGGCAGGTCAAGGTATTTATAATCTGAACAAAAAAATAAAAACTAGAACGGTCAATCGATTAATTGAAAAACTTAGTGACCCCATGATCAATGTTGGTATCACTGCGGCCAGAGCATTACTTAAACATCGGCACACTAATAAAAGTTTGATTGAATTGTTATCAAAGGGATTAAAAGCAAAAAACGAATGGACTAGATTGCAAACTTCATTGGTATTAGATGATTTTAAAGAGCCACTAAAAATATTAGAGAAAGAGGTTCAAAATCGTATAGAAACTGATAAAAATAAATATGTAGTTCGAGTACTTAATCACGGACTCAATTTATTGAATGGAACTTCAAAAAAAGTAAGGTAAACCGATTTATTTCATCACATTAGATTTAAAATTTAAAAATTGGGTAATCATATTGAAAAAAAATTTTATTTTTGATATTGTGCACGTGTACGCACACATAATAGGATATTCAAACTTAAATTAATACAATAATGGATTTAAATAGAAGGAAATTTATTAAGGATGCATCTTTGGTATCTGCAGGGATTTTTACTGGTGTTAGTGCATCCAGTAACGCCATGAGCGCAAAGAGTTACAAAAGGATTTTGGGTTCCAATGATCGACTTAATGTTGGTATAGTAGGTTTTTCAAGCCGTGCTAAAGGTTCACTTATCCCAGCGTTTCAAAATCATGCCAAAAAACAAAATTGCGAAATTATAGGTGTTTCTGACATATGGAACAAAAGGAGAGATGATGGAAAAGCATTCTTAGAGGACAAAACAGGTAACTCTATAACTACTTGGAGAAATAATGAGGAAATGTATGACAAAAATGAAATTGATGCAGTTATCATTTCAACTGCTGATTTTCAACATGCGCTCCATACAGTAGAGGCTGCTAATGCCAAAAAAGATGTATATGTAGAAAAACCTTTTGCTGAAACAATGGAGGATGCACGTTTGGGAAAAAAAGCTGCTAATGATGCTGGAATTATTCTTCAAGTTGGTTCTCAACGTAGAAGTGGAAAAAATTATCATGCTGCGGACAAATACATGAAATCTGGTGCTTTTGGTGATGTAGTTATGGTTGAGATGACTTGGAATGTAAACCAACCAGGCAGATGGAGAGTATATCCTAACAAAGTAAGTGATATCAAAGAATCCGATGTAGATTGGAAACGTTACTTAATGAATCGTCCTTACCAAAAATGGGATCCCAGAAAATATCTTGAATATAGATTATTCTGGCCTTTATCCTCTGGTATTCCAGGACAATGGATGGCTCATCAAATTGACACTGTTCATTGGTTCTCTGATTTAGCCCATCCAAGAAGTGTTGCTGCTAACGGAGGAATTTATCTCTGGAAAGACGGTCGTTCAAACTTTGATACCATGACAGCGGTATTTGATTATGGCCCATTAAATGATCCAAATTCTGGGTTCCAAGTGGTTTACTCTTCAAGATTTACTAACTCTGCAGGTGGAACTAAAGAGATATATTATTCTAATGGAGGAGAGCTAAATATGAAGACAAATAAAGTTACACCTAATGGAGGACTTTCTGAGCGTTATTCAAGTGCAATGGACATGAAACCAAATCAGCTAAAAGAGTTTTCTTTATCTGAAATCGATACTAAAGTCGTAACTTCAGCAAATACAGGGGTAGACAATATGACTTCTAACCACATGTTAAATTGGCTTGAGTGTGTTCGTTCAAGAGAAAAAACTAATGCACCTGTAGAAGCTGGGTATAACCATTCTATTGCTAATATTATGACTACTGCATCGATGAGAACAGGACTTAAAGCCACTTTCGATGAAGTAAATCAAGAAGTTTTAGCTGGTGGGAAAGTCTTTAAATACTAATTATACAATATGTTTAGAGCTTTTTTTTTAATCACAATCATTTCCATGACTTTGAGTTCATGTGAAGGACAACCCAAAAAGATCAAAGCAGAAACTGCTTCGGTTGTTTTTATTAATGATACTGAAAACCAAAAGGTTGATGTAAATCTTAATGGTAGTCTTTTTACCAGCTATCATTATCAATCTAAATTACCCAAACCAGTACTGTTTCCTTTAATTACAAGTAGTGGAAAAACCCTTACAAGAGGTTTTCCCATTGATCCAAAACCCGGTGAGCGTGTAGATCACCCTCACCATATGGGGAGTTGGTTTAACTATGGAGATGTTAATGGATTGGACTTTTGGAATAATTCAGATGCTATTCCTGAGGAGAGATTGAAGGACTTTGGAAAAATTGTTCACAGTGATATAGTTGAAACCAATGAAGATGCTGGCAGCCTTACTACTAAAAGTAGCTGGCAAAGTACAGCCGGTGAAGCTTTACTAAATGAAAAAACAGTTTTCAAATTTTCTCAAGAGGGCAATACAAGAATCATTGATCGTTATTCAACTTTAACCGCACTTCAAGACGTTGATTTCAAAGACAACAAAGAAGGTGTTTTTGGTGTTCGCGTGACCCGAGCCATGGAGCTCCCCTCAGAAAAACCAGCAATTTTTGTTGATTCAAAAGGAAATCCTACGGAAGTTATGGTTTTAGACAATACTGGCGTTAATGGGAACTACTTAAGCAGTGAAGGTCTAGAAGGAAACGAAGTTTGGGGCACCCGAGCTGAATGGGTAAAACTGTATAGTAATATTGATGACGAACCCGTATCCATTACAATTATGGACAACCCCAATAATGTAGGATATCCTACCTATTGGCATGCCAGAGATTATGGTCTTTTTTCCGCTAATCCCTTAGGGCAAGAGGTTTTTTCTGAAGGTAAAGAAACTTTGAATTTCGCTTTACAAAATGGAGAATCAGTAACCTTTCATTATAGAATGTTAGTTCATAATGGTTCGATACTTAATTCGGAAGACATAAATAAGTTCTCAATGGTTGATACCAAATACAAAAATTATTTTGACGGTTCTAATCTTTCTCAATGGGTAATAAAAACCAGAAGAGGTGAGGCTGAAGGTGTTGTTGTAAAAGAAATCAATCCAAATGATAACATATGGTGGTCCATTGAAAATCAATTATTAAAAGTGAAAAATGGACCAGATGAAAAAGGTTCTACTCTATGGACTAAAGATTCATTTGATAATTTTAGAGTTCGTCTTGATTTCAAATTTATTAATGGAAATATCGACTCAGGAATTTTCATGAGAGGAAGTGACCATTTAAATCCTCAAATTCAAATTGGTGTATCAGGTTCATTAAAAAGAGACATGACTGGATCTCCATACATACCAAAAAAAGGATATCCTAAAGAAGCTACTAAAGTAAAATCACTTCTAAAAATGGATGATTGGAATAATCTGGTTTCTGAGGCTATAGGTAACCGTTACAGGGTATGGTTAAATGGTGAACAAGTAATGGATTACACATTGGGAGAGGCTAATCTGAGCGGACCTGTAGGTATACAACTTCACAGCGATAGACAGATGGAAATTTGGTACAAATCCATCGATATTGCCAGTTACTAAAATTAGTTTACAAAAAAAACAAACCGCCATCGAAATTTTATAATTTTATTGGCGGTTTATTTTATTTATAATCAAATCATTAATAATGTCCAACAAAACCTACTTTAGTTTACTATTTCTTTTGTCAGTTTCATTAACTTCCTCACAAACTACAATGAAAGAAATTAATGAAATCATTAAAGAATGGGCTTCTCCAACAAAATTTCCAGACCATGTTGTAATAAGTGCAACTGAAGATCCTTCACAGTCAATTGCAATAAATTGGAGAACTGAGGCTAGTAATAAAGTTGGTTTTGTTGAGCTTGCATTGGCTGGACCAGGTCCCTATTTTAAAAAAAACAGTAAAAAATTTAAAGCAAATAGAACAATAGTAAACTCAGAGACAGCTTACAAAGAAGGATTTGAAGCATCATATTTTGAAGCTAAAATTGACCAGTTAATTCCAAATACAATATACGCATATAGAGTAGGTAACTTTCATTTTAAAAGTGAATGGCATCATTTCAAAACTGCTAATAATCTGTCCACTCCTATTTCATTTCTTTATGTAGGTGATTCTCAAAATTATATTTTGGAATTGTGGTCCAGAGTAATTAGAAATGCTTATAAAACTGCACCAGATGCCGATTTTTTTATCCATGCTGGAGATTTAGTCGATAAAGGACATGATGAAATTTATTGGAATGAGTGGTTTGCTGCTGGAGGATTTATCCATAGTGAGATCCCTGCCATTGCAGTTCCAGGAAATCACGAATATCAATATCTGGATGGAACTATATTTTCTCAAGATGAAGTACTTTCAGTTCAATGGAATGCTCAATTCGGCTTTCCTAAAAATGGTCCCAAGGGATTGGAGAAAACTTGTTATTATATTGATTATCCTGATCTCAAAATAATTGCACTTAATAGCAATATTGCTATAAGACGTCAAGCAAAATGGCTAAGGGAGATTTTGAAAATAAATGATAAAAAATGGACAGTAGTAACCTTCCATCATCCAATATTCTCTGCGTCTACTATGAGAGCTAATACTGAGATTAGATCTCATTGGAAGCCAATTCTTGAAGAATTTAATGTAGATCTTGCTCTTCAGGGGCATGACCATACTTATGCCAGAGGGGCTATTTATGAAAAACCTGTAGTTATTGAAAATAATGACGGGGGAAGTAACATCATTGGTCCCGTATATGTTGTGTCAGTAAGTGGTCCTAAAATGTATTCATTAGATAAATCAGGTTGGAGTAAATTTGGAGCAACTCAGGGTAAAACCGGCGAGCGAATTCAATTATTCCAGCATATTTCTATTGATGGAGACCGCTTAATATATCGTTCTTTTGATGCAACTGGAGCCATATTTGATAGTTTCGAACTACTAAAAGAAAATGGAACGAACAAATACATTGATTAGTGTATTTTAAACCTTTCAGTGTAATTTGAGCCTTATTTAAATTTGTTATGATCCAAAATGAGGTTTTAAAATAAAAATTTTTAAGACCTAATGAGGAATTAAGGTTTTAAACTCTCTATGATTAGAAGTCAAAATATAAATTAATTTGAAAACTCATTCTAACTTATTAATTCTCCTAACAGCTCTGCTTTTTCATTGTTGTAAAGAAGGAATGAGCCAGCCCAATGGACTAAGGACTGATTTAATGAGAAATGCCGATTATGTGGGGCTAATGGGCAAAAAACAAAACGTTTTACTAGATGACAAAGTTTTGGACCACGGAGGCTACGAAATCGCAAAAGTACAAACCCAAAAACCACTCTTTAGTTGGGTTTTGGACAATCGTACTATAAAAAGCATTGCTTTTCAGCTATTAGTAAGCAGTAATAGAGAGGGACTGTCAAAAAACATTGGTGACTTGTGGGACAGCGGTAAAATCCTATCGCAAAAGTCTTCGACTTATTACCAAGGTTTAGCCCTTCAAAAAAATAAGGTTTACTATTGGAAAGTAAGGTATTGGGAAAATGACCAAAAAATATCTGAATACTCTGATCCTAAGGCTTTTGTGACTGACTTAGATTTTAAGACTGAAAAATTTTCACAAGAGCCCTTGGTGACTATAGATGAATTCCCAGTTGTAAAGAAAAAATCAGAGGGAAACTATTTCCTGGATTTTAAAAAAGCTGCTTTTGCAAAGCTGAAAATTCAATTGACTTCACCAAAAGAGGATTCAATCCTGGTTTTAGTTGGAGAAATGAAGAAAAAAAACACCCTAACTGTAGATGCTGAAGCAGGGAGAAATATAAGGTATTATAAGACCCGAATAAAATTAAAACCAGGAACGCACTGGTATGAAGTCACATGGCCGGAAAATACCAAAAGATCCCGCAATCGATTTATGATTAAAATGCCGGATTATATCGGTGAAGTTTATCCATTCCGCTATCTAGAAGTAAAGGCCTACTCTGGTGAATTGAAGAGTGATCAAATAGTAAGATCAGTGGTCAACTATAACTTTGATGAATCTGCATCCTCCTTTGATTCTAGTGATGAAGTGCTTAATAAAGTTTGGGATTTTTGTAAATATTCAATGAAAGCTACAAGCTTCTGTGGATATTATGTTGATGGAGACAGAGAACGTATTCCCTATGAGGCAGATGCATTTATAAATCAACTATCACACTATGCTGTTGATGCTGAATATGGTATTGCAAGGGGCAGTATGAAACATTTGTTATTTAATCCTACCTGGCCAACCGAATGGACCCTGTATAATATCTTGATGGCTTGGTATGATTACCTTTACACTGGGGACGATCGTTTTATAGCAAAGTATTATGACGAGCTAAAAATCAAAACGCTTATGGATCTGTCTGATGAAACAGACTTAATAAGTACACTAACGGGAAAACAAACCCCAAGATTTTTTGAACGATTACATAAAAAACATTGGGGTAAAAACAATAATCTTAGAGATATCGTTGATTGGCCTCAGGCCCAACCCCCAGGAGGTTTTGACAACTTAGATCATTTTACAGGAACAGAAAAGGAATATCCTGGAGAAAACGATGGCTATGTTTATCAAACTTACAATGCAGTGGTCAATGCTCTTTATTATGGTGCTTTAACAATAATGGAGAAAATAGCCCTTGACTTGAACAAAAAGGAAGATGTTTTTTTATTTCAAAACCAAGCTGAAAAAATCAAAAAAGCCTTCATTAGCACCTTTCAAGACAAAACCAATGGTTTAATTAATGATGGGGAAGAAACTGACCACAAATCCCAACATGCCAATATGTTTGCGTTGACTTTTGGTTTGGTCCCAGAAAAAGATATTGAAAGTGTGGTAAATTTCATAAAGCAAAAAAACATGTCGTGCAGTGTTTATGGTTCGCAGATATTATTGGAGGGTCTCTTTGATCATGGTGGTGAACAACACGCCATAGGGCTTTTGGCTGCAAAAACTGAAAGAAGCTGGTATAATATGATTCGATATGGATCTACCATCACAATGGAAGCATGGGACAAGCGATACAAACCCAATTTAGATTTAAACCACGCATGGGGGGGAGCTCCCTCTAATATTATTGTCAGGAAAATGATGGGAGTCGAACCGCTGACTCCAGGTGCTCAAAATATAAAAATTCACCCAAAAATTGGAGATCTGAATTTTGTATCACTCAAAACGAGCTTTATTACAGGTGCTGTTGAGGTTGAATGTCGCCAAACAAAAAATAAATATACGCTGAACATCAAGATTCCGGGCGGAGTAAAAGCAGACATCAAAATCCCTGCGTCAAAAGGAAGGAAAAAGCTTTTTATCAATGGTATGGCCTCCAACCATAAACCAAATAAAGATTATTATCATTTAAAAAAATTCCCTGCAGGAGTATCGTTATTAGAAGTCAAATAATTTATTTGATCAGGTCATTTATAATTTATCAAAACTTATTACCTTTATTTGTAATGTTGGTTATACACGTGTGTAATAATTTGCAGTGGTCGTCAATTAAAGCTGAGTCAAATTTAATCAAACTTTAGTTGATTTAAATTTTAATAATTAATGACGGATCTTTAATTCTTGCACAAAATTTTCTAAATATGAAGGGAAAATTAATTCACTTTATTACTGTGTTGCCAATATATTTTGTAACAATTAATATTTAACTAAAAACTTTACCTAAATGAAAAAACTATTCATTTTTATTCTAGTAGCCTGCGCTACATTAACTCAAGCACAAGATTTCCGAGGTTTAGATAAAAGCCCCATGGATCGTGTTTTTTATCCTGCCTCCAATAGGGTTTCCGATAAAGCCATTGTAATTACTTACAGTCGTCCTCAGTTGAATGGGAGGGATTTAGGAACTTTGGTACCAACCTATAAGTTATGGAGAACTGGAGCCAACGAAGCGACAGAAATCAGACTCTTCAAATCTATCAAACTTGGAGATACTGTTGTGAAAGCAGGAACTTATACAATGTATTCTTATCCCAAAGAAGGGACTACAGAAATTATTATCAATGCTGCCACCCATGTTTGGGGAACCAATGGTTACGACGAATCGAAAGATTTAGCAAGAATTGAAGTGCCAGTAATGGAATCTCAAGACTACCTCGAAGCATTCTCATTTGCCTTTACTGGTAAAGGAAATAATGCTATTCTGCATGGGGGTTGGGGTAACGCAAGGGTTCAAATCCCAATTACTGTAATGTAGATACAAAATCATTATTATTAAAACCCCTTTTTGAGGGGTTTTTTTATTCTATTAATCTACCTATTGCCCAATAGTATTTTTAAATTAATTTAGTTTTTTAATTATATTAATTATGAGAGAGATTCTTTTAGAATTTTACAAAGGTGTTGGCATAAATCGCATTATGACTGAAAATTTGGAGGCCATAATCTTTTCAGCTTTCATCCTAATTATGGCATTTGCATTTTGGATGGTAAGCAAACGTATTTTCAGGTTGATCTTCTCGAAAATATCCAAAAAAACAAAATCGAAGTTTGATGATTATTTAATCAAAAATAAAATTCCAGAAACCCTATCCTATTTCCCCTCGCTGTTTTTATTGATGAGCTTTCTGCCCCAATCTCTTCAATCATTCCACCTACTGAATCAACCAATCACAATAACTCTAGAGATATCAGGAGCAATTATCTCTATTGTTTTGGTCAGAAGATTCTTAAACTCAATCAAAGACTTTCTAAAAACCCTAAAGAACTTTAAGGATAAACCAATAGATAGCTACATACAGGTCATTATGATTTTTGTATGGTTTATTGGTGTCATGATCATTTTCTCTATTTTATCAGGAAAGGACATTGGTGCTTTTTTGGCAACTTTGGGAGCCTTATCGGCTGTCATTTTATTGATTTTTAAAGACACCATACTCGGTTTTGTTGCCAGTATTCAAGTGACCATAAATGATACGGTAAGAATTGGAGACTGGATCAGTATGCAAAGCTATAATGCCGATGGAGACGTAATTGAAATTAACCTTTCCACGGTTAAGGTGCAAAATTTTGACAATACCATTACTTCTATACCCACCTATAAATTGGTTTCAGATTCTTTTGTGAATTGGAGGGGTATGAGTGAATCAGGCGGGAGAAGAATCAAGCGGGCCCTGCTTATTCGAGTTTCTAGTATCCATTTTGTCAACGAAGATCACCTCCAAAAGCTTGAAAAAATACAACGCATAGCTCCCTATATTTCCAAAAGAAAAGAAGAAATTGAATCAGAAAACATAGCTAACAAAGCTGATAAATCTCTTTTACTCAATGGGAGAAATATGACCAACATTGGACTTTTCAGATGGTATGCCCTAGCTTATCTTCAAAATCATCCAGAAATCAATCCAGATTTGACTGTAATGGTTCGTCAACTAGCGCCCACTCCCGAGGGGGTTCCCTTACAGGTTTATGTTTTTGTCAAGGACAAAGTATGGGTAAATTACGAACGTATAATGTCGGATATATTTGACCATTTGATGGCCGCTATTCCTTTTTTCGAATTAGAATGCTTTGAGTATGCGACTCAGCCGAATTAACCAATAAATTAAGAACTTGAATTGATTTGAAATTTTGGCAAATTGGATTGACCAATAAGAATTCGTTAAAAACTTTATGTCTTGTTTAATATTTTAATTAGTTGAAGATATACTATTTCCTCAACTTTAGTATTTCTTATTCGCCTATATCCCTGATTTAGGGGAACCTTCGTTTATATTATTTTCTTCATTAAGAACATTGGTATATTATTTTTCTGCTTTTTCAATTCTCTCGAAAAATTCAGAAATAGTCAGTATAACCCCCTAAATTGATTCTTTATCATAGACTAAACTTCCCACGTTTATGATTTAATCTTTTTTCACCTAAATTTTTTGGGTGCGCACTCTACATTATAAAAAAATAAATTTGAAGGATAAATTAATTATCTACTAGGCACATGCATTCAACTGAGTTCTATTATTTAAAGAAAATCATTAAAATTTTGTTTTTTTATTCTGAGACAAAAGCAAAAAACGAATAGATAGTTTAAATAAGTTTTCATTTAGTTGATTACTAACCATTCAAATGAAGTACTGATCAAGATTTAAAAACCTTTTGGTTACGCCAGTAGGAAAAAGCACCCAATAAAGCAGTAATAACTATTGCGTAATAAACAAAACTTGGAGTTATGATTTTATCACCACTAGCGTAAGAATGCAAACCTACCAGATAAAAATTCACCCCAAAATAGGTCATCAATATACTTGAAAACCCTACTATACTCATAAAATTGAAAGTCCAATTACCTCTCAAGCCAGGAACAAATCGCATGTGAATAATAAAGGCATAAACCAAAATACTAATTAATGCCCATGTCTCTTTGGGATCCCATCCCCAATATCTACCCCAACTTTCATTGGCCCACATACCCCCTAAAAAATTTCCTATGGTAAGCATTATCAAACCAACAATCAATGAGAGTTCATTAATAACAGTCAATTCTTTGATATTTAAACCTATTTTTTCTTTATTCTTTTTACTTGCAATGGAAATCAACAAAAGTGAAACCACACCAATAATCATACTTAGTGCAAAAGGACCATAACTCCCTACGATCACAGCCACGTGGATCATCAACCAATAGCTGTCTAAAACGGGTTGCAAGTTTGCTATGGAAGGGTCCATCCAATTCCAATGGGCTATCATCAGTACCATAGAAGATACAAAAGCGGTAGCAGCTAAGGTCAACTCTGATTTTCTGCCAAAAACCAAACCGAAAAACATGGTGGCCCAAGCTACATAAATCATAGATTCATAGGCATCACTCCAAGGGGCATGCCCCGAAATAAACCATCGGGCAACTAAGCCTACTGTATGCAACAAAAACAGCAATAAAACTATCCACTTTAAAAGGTTGATAGTGAAATTTAAAACCTTAGCCTCCCTGAAAATCTTTGCAATCAACAACAGAAAAAGTAGCAATCCTGCATAAAGGTACCAGCTGAAGAGTTTTTTAAAAATGTCGTATTTGTTGTATGCTATTTCCGCTTCTATTTTTTCTTCTGAAGGCATTACCGATCCTCCAAATTTCTTTTGAAATCCCTCCAAACTTTGCAAGAGATTTTCAGCTTGAGCATAGTCTCCATCTTGTCTCGCCAATCTCAATGCATTAAAGTAAAGTGGTAAAATATTTTGTACATAAAGTGAATCTTTTCCTTGGAAAGAACCCTCATTCAGCTCGGGATAGGAAATCCATTTATTGGATTCATCTCCTGGAATAGGAAATATTCTAAGTACTTTACCCTCTAAAGCAGAATATAGTAGATTTACCCGTTTGTCAACTTCAATAAAATCTTTTTGAAATTGATTAGGAACAGAAGCCCTGTAGGCGCTTTCCAATTGAGATGAAATTTTATAATTACCTTGATTGTCGAAGAAGGAAACTAAGGAGGCGTATTTTTGTTTGGAATCTACTCCAATAATCTTTCTAAGACTGTCATTACCTCTTTTGAGATAAATTATGGGAACATTGTACCATAATGCTGGGCTTTCGATTATTGACATCATAACCTGATCGGCATTAAGCTCCCCGTAGAAATCTTTTTTACTGACTTTACGAAGGAGCTGAGACGAAAAAGTATTGGCCGGCTTCATTCTTCCTCCTAGATCTTGAATAACCAAAGTTCCAAATTTTTGAGCGTGTTCTTTGGCAATAATATTCGCCTTCACTACAGAGTCAAAATCAAAATTATTCAAAGGCGCATGATCATGCGCTTGGGCATTTAATCCCATGGAGAAAATGATAGATAAAACAGAAATCAAGGCTTGTTTTTTTTGTTTAATTTTTTCCAATGATTTTGAAAGGTCTTTAAACCTTGTTTTTCCAATGAAGAAAATCCCCATCATACTCAAGTAAAGTAGGATATATCCTACATAAGTGACCCAAGTTCCCCAAAAATCATGATTGACTGAAAGGACCGTACCTTTTTCATCGGGATCAAATGAGGCTTGAAAAAATCGGTATCCTTTGTGATCTAACACATGATTCATGAATATATTGTAATCAAAAGAACTTTGTTCCTCTACGGTTATTTTACTCATAAAAGAGGAATAGCTCTTCTCCGTTCCCGGGTATTTTTCTGCGATAAAATCATTCAAGCGGATCGCAAAAGGCAAGTCAAGTCGCTTGGAACCATACTTTAGGTAGAAATCCAAGTCCCCTAAGCTTATTTTTTTCATATTATTAGCTATACCCTTTCCTCCCAATAGCGTCGTGGACTCTATCTTATCATTTGTCGCTACTTGCAGTCTAAGGGCATCTTGCAGGACTGCAGTACTATCATCAGACTTTACCCAGTCAAATTTTCCTCTCAAAGGAGGTTCAGGGATGACAAACTGAAAACCCTCGATATTGTATAGAGATCGAAACTGCAATTCATGTTCTACCCCTTTTTCAAAAATCCCCGACTGTTGATCGGCCATTCTCAAGTAGCTTCCATCAAAAGGAGGAGTGATATAGTGCAATCCTCCCTCAGAGCGAATATTTATAGCCCCATCAATAGGGTTATTCAATGTAAAGAGTAGGTTGTGGATATTGGCAACCTCGCCCTCCTTGAGCGAATGATCGTGACGACTTCCACCAGAAGACTCTACTATTTTGAGGTATCGATCACCCGATTCATCTAGGACCAACTGCTCGCTGACATCTTCTGCGAAATTTTCAAATTTTATTGAAAAAGCTTGACCGTTAAATTCATTTTTCCACTCAAAATCATTGTTTACATGCTCAGAAAAAAGAAAATCCTTCTCTAGAGTTTTTCGCTGAGGCACACCGTTTATATCTCCCTCTACAAAAACAGTTAAATAAGTTTTATCAGATAAAAAAGTACTCTCAGCAGCTCCCTCACGGATGGGCATCACGCCCTCATATCCAAAATAACGGGTGATAAATGCCCCGAATATAATTAGGATAAATGATACATGAATCATCAGAATGGCCCATTTCTCTTTTCGCAGGAGTCGGTATTTAAAAATATTTCCGAAAAAATTGATCATGAACAGGGCCAATATCAATTCAAACCACCAGGCATTGTAGATCCATATTTTGGCGGTATCTGTACTGTACCAACTCTCTATAAAGGTTCCATAAGCCATGGCGGAGGAGAAGGCTATGAACAATAGAGCCATTAATTGATTGGAAAATAAATATTTAAGTGTTCTTTCTTTCATCTCAATCTTCACCACTGCATTTCTGTGCAAAGATACCGGTTGAAAACGAATTATAATAACTTCAAATGGCCAAATTGATGGACAATAAAATCGTTTCTAATTATATTAACATAGATAAGTACTTTAAACAAAAATTCTTTATTAAATAGACCCAACAAAACGGCCAACTAGCTTATCGAAGCGGCAACACTCAAAATACCTAAAAAAAATTGAAGGGAAAGTAACCTTTGGTAGTGAAGAGATAGAACAGCTAAAGATCCTAAAAGTCAAAAATTTAATTAACAAAGGGATCATCACATAAAATCTTGAGAAAACAATCCGCATAGTAGAATAGGATTTCATAATGGTTTGATTAAGAAATAATAATTTTAGGAAAATATCTTTATGTATTTTTGATACATGACAAAAACTGTACTCATTGGAGCTGGCAATTTGGCTTTTCATTTCTATAAAAAGTTGAAAAATTGTAAAGAAGTAAAAGTGACACAATGGTACAGTAGATCGCTCCAAAAAATAGATTTTGCAAAAAAACAAACAGATGTGATCGACCAATTCTCTCAAATCAAATCGGCCGATTTGTATCTGATCTGTGTGAGTGATGACGCTATTGGGAGTATGTGTAAAAAAATTAACACATCGAAGTTGGTGGTCCACTGTGCTGGTGGTGTATCAATTGACCAACTCGAAGGCACACCGAGAAAAGGGGTTTTTTATCCCTTACAAACTTTTTCAAAGGATCAAGATTTGAGTTTTGACCAACTTCCTTTTTGTATTGAAACAACTGATCCTAAAGATCAAATACTGCTAAGTAATTTGGCCAAAACAATGGGAGGAATTCCCCATAAGGTCAACAGCGAAACAAGAACGCAAATGCATATAATTGCAGTATTAATCAATAACTTTGGCAACCATCTTTTGCATCTGGGAAGTAAACTTTTAAAAGAGCATGATATCCCCTTTAAAATATTCCATCCGTTAATTGAAGAGACTTATCAAAAAGCATTGAAAAGTGGTCCCGAAAACACCCAAACTGGACCTGCCATCAGAGATGACCAAAAGACCATTGAAAAACACTTGGGGCTAATCTCAGATGAAAACATTAAAAAACTATACTTAAATTTGACCTATTCAATTCAAAGAAATCATGAGCAATAAAAACTACAAAACCTTACTCAATAATGTAAGAGCATTTGTCTTTGACGTTGATGGTGTAATGACCAATGGAAAAGTAATGATTACCTCCGAGGGAGAAATGTACAGAGAAATGGACACTAGAGACGGTTTTGCGTTAAAATACGCTTTATTGAAAGGTTTTAAAATTGGTATCATATCAGGCGGTACCAATGAGGGAGTCAGAAAAAGACTTGAATTGTTAGGGGTCAATAAGGTTTATCTGGGCATACATGAAAAAGATATTGCGTTTGATGATTTTGTGAGTACTTTCAATATTAACCCAGATCAAGTACTTTACATGGGCGATGATGTTCCAGATGTTCCTGTTATGGAAAAAGTTGGCGTATCCACTTGTCCTCAGGACGCCCTTCCTGATGTCAAAAGGGTTGTGGATTACGTATCCCACAAAAAGGGAGGCGATGGATGTGTTAGAGAGATTGTAGAACAAGTAATGAGGGTTCAAGACAAATGGGTGTTCTCAAAAGACTAAATACTAACCCCTAAATAACCTTAAATGATCCCACTCAATGGCTATCAAATCATATTGGCTTCTGGCTCTCCTAGAAGGAAAGCTTTTATGGAAAGTCTCAAAATTCCTTTTTGCCTCAAAACTTTTTCTGTAGACGAAAGTTTTCCCCCTAAGCTAAGTGGAAGTGCCATTGCAGAGTTCATTGTCCACCAAAAAAACGCTCCATTTGTCGATATTATCCAGCCAAAACAAATAGTGATTACAGCAGATACAATAGTTTGGTTTGAAAATCAGTATTTAGGTAAACCCAAAGACAAATCAACCGCCCATAAAATGTTAAGATTTCTTTCAGGAAAATCTCATCATGTTATCACATCAGTAGGTTTTCTTACCTCCAAAAAATTTGAGATGATTACGGAGACCACCAAGGTCTATTTTAATCATTTAACCGATCGAGAAATCGATCTATATATTGAGGACGAATCACCCTTAGACAAAGCAGGTGCTTACGGAATTCAAGATTCGATTGGTGATTTGGCAATCAAACGGATTGAGGGAAGCTACACAAATGTAATTGGTCTGCCCCTTGCACAAGTAAAAGAAAAAATATCATTTTTGGTTCAAGAAGAATAATTTACTAAAGTCAAAAATTGTATTTTGTGATTTCAAACCATAGGTTAATTCTTGAAATAATTTATTGCAAAAAAAAAAATCACTAACATTCAACATGACAGCCCTTAATTACTTTTTTTACTCAAAAAGTTTTAATCTCAAGCACGCAATCTTTTTTGTATTGATCTTACTTTGGATGACTTCAATCAAAGCCCAGACGTCTTCAGAGGTCTACAAACAATTAAAAAAATTAAATTTTTTGGGATCTGTGCTTTATCTCGCTGCACATCCCGACGATGAAAATACCCGTGTGATTTCCTATTTTTCCAATCATGTATTGGCACGAACGGCTTACCTCTCAATGACCCGAGGAGATGGGGGGCAAAATCTCATAGGCGCTGAGCTGAGAGAGGCTTTGGGATTAATTCGAACTCAAGAATTATTATCCGCTAGAAAAATAGACGGGGGATCACAGTTTTTCACCATGGCTAATGATTTTGGCTATTCCAAAAACCCAACAGAAACCCTCACCATATGGGACAAAGATCAGGTGTTGGAACAGACCATAGATCGTATTCAAAAATTCAAACCCGATATCATCATCAACCGATTTAACAGCGGAAGTTCAGGTAGAACCCACGGCCACCATACTGCATCGGCCATGATCTCCGAGTGGGCTTTTGAAGCATTGCACAAAAATGAAAACGCTTGGCAACCGGAAAGGGTTTTCCACAATACCTCACGGTATTTTTATGGCAATAGGGAAAACTTTAAAAAAGCTAACAAAGTAGGGATGGTAGCCATAGATATGGGAGGTTTTGATCCACTAACGGGAAAAACAAATTCAGAAATAGCAGCGCTAAGCAGGAGTCAACACAAGTCACAAGGCTTTGGGAGTGCCGCTGCTCTTGGAGAGAGAATTGAATACTTGGAACTGGTAAAGGGCAAAAAGCTCAGCACCAACAATCCGTTTGAAGGAATTGATACCAAATGGACTCGAATAAAAGGTGGATCGCCCATTGGAAAAGCCATTAATAAAATCATCGATGATTTCGACTTTTCTGCTCCCTACAAGAGTGCTTTGCCATTACTTGAAGTCAAAGCCATGATTTTTCAATTGAAGGATACCCATTGGAAAAAAGTCAAAATAAAGGAAATCAATAGCCTAATTGTTCAATGTTTGGGATTAAAACTTCAATTCAATGCACAAATGCCCTATGGTGTTATTGGGGAAGATTTACAACTTAAATTAATTGCCAACAATCCCAGCCCACTGAATGTATGCTTAAAAGGTATCGAATTTAAGGGTGAAGCTTATGATTTGAACCTTTCCCTCAAAACCAACCGATTGTTCAATAAAAGTTTTGACACAAAAGCTTCTGGAGCGATCAGCAGCCCCTACTGGCTCACACAAAAGGGAACCCAGGGGATGTATATCACCGATAAAAAAGAATGGATTGGAAGGGCCGAAACTCCTCCCGCCTATAAGGCAAAGATCAGTTTAATGATAGAGGGAAGAGAGATATCCACCAATATCCCATTACAATACAGAAAAACAGACCCCGTCAGAGGTGAAGTGATTAATCTTTTTCAAATCCTTCCCGAAGCTAGTTTACAACTGGAATCCCAAGTCTACCTTTTTGCAATAGGTCAGCGTCAAAAAATAAAAGTGAGCCTCAAAAATTTGGGGCCTTCGGTTGAGGGAATCTTAAAACTAGAGGTTCCTAACGCATGGGAATTATCGCCCAAGTCCATCCCGATAGCCATAAAAGGCAAGGGAAATGAAGCTGATTTTTATTTCAATATCAGTGCACCACAGCAAACCAATGAAGGACTTGTAAGACCCATACTGCAAATCCAAAATAAAATACTTAACAGCGCCCTGCAAGAAATTGACTACGATCACATTCCTAAACAGTATCTCATCTCCCCTGCTGCTTCCAAGCTTATTGCATTGAACCTAAAGAAAGGAGTAAAAAGAGTAGCCTACATTCAAGGAGCTGGAGACAATATTCCCGAAAGTTTGTCTTCTGTAGGGTTAGTGGTAGAAATATTGAAAGCCAAAAACATTAGCCTTGAAAAATTAAACTCTTTTGATGCGGTCATTGTGGGTATCAGAGCCTTTAATGTCAAGGAAGCATTGACTTACAAAAACAAAGTCCTTTGGGACTATGCCGAGGCAGGAGGAAACCTCCTAATCCAATACAATACCAACAGAAGGCTAAAAACCAATGAGTTAACGCCCTTGGGTTTAAACATTTCCCGAGATAGAGTGTCTAATGAAAAATCAGAAGTACAAATTATTGATCCAAAACACCCTATATTGAATCATCCCAATCCAATAACATCAAAAGATTTTGAAGGTTGGGTACAAGAAAGAGGTTTGTATTTTCCCAATCAGTGGGACGATCAATTTACCCCTCTATTGCAAATGAATGATCCCGGAGAGTCGCCCAAAAAAGGTGCTCTACTTGTCGCTCCCCATGGTAAAGGAAGAATAGTATATACCGGTTTGAGTTTCTTTCGCCAGCTTCCAGCAGGGGTACCAGGAGCATTTCGTCTATTTTTTAATCTCATTGCAAAACCATGAAAAAACAAATGCCTAAAATCTATTGGATACTAATATTGACCCAACCGTTCTTTTGGGTATTTTTTTACTTGTTCATGAAAAATTTTAGTTGATGGAACCAATAGACTGGATCATACTCTCCTTTACATTGGTTTTCATTATTGTTTATGGTACTTGGAAAAACAATTCACACAAAAACATCAAGGACTACATACGCGGTGGGAACCAAGCCAATTGGTTTACCATTGGGCTTTCTGTTATGGCGACTCAAGCCAGCGCCATTACCTTTCTATCAACTCCCGGTCAAGCCTTCAATGACGGTATGGGGTTTGTCCAGTTTTATTTTGGCCTCCCCTTTGCCATGGTCATTATCTGTCTTTTTTTTCTACCCGTTTACTATAAGCTAAAAGTTTTTACCGCCTACGAATTTTTGGAAAAGCGTTTTGATCTCAAAACCCGAATCCTAACCGCTGTACTTTTTCTAATTCAGAGGGGACTAGCGGCGGGTATTACCATCTATGCCCCAGCCATAATACTGAGTGTGGTTCTGGGCTGGAATTTGAAAATACTTGTCGTAATAATAGGTTTACTGGTTGTTTTTTACACCTTGATCGGTGGGACCCAAGCCGTGAATGTGACCCAAAAACAACAGATGTTTATTATTTTCTCTGGTATGGTCACAGCATTTATTTTTATTGTTAGGGCGTTACCCCAGGACCTAACATTTTCAAATGCCCTCCAATTGGCGGGAATGAATGAAAAACTCGACGTTCTAGATTTTAGTTTTGATACCACCAACAGATATACTTTTTGGAGCGGGATTACTGGAGGTTTGTTTTTGGCACTTTCCTATTTTGGTACGGATCAAAGTCAGGTGCAACGATATCTATCTGGAAAATCTTTAGGCGAGAGTCAAAGAGGATTGATCTTGAATGGATTTTTAAAAATTCCAATGCAGTTTTTTATTCTACTTACAGGAGTTTTGGTTTTTGTCTTTTTCCAATATGAAAAAGCCCCTTTACATTTCAACCCCTATGCTATTGAAAAAGTTAAAACAACACCAGGGGGCGATCAGTTTGAAGCCCTCGAGGTGGCCAATGATATCATCCATCAAGAAAAACAAAAACAGCTCCAACAGAGGGATTTTTTCTCTAACCCCATATCACAAGCCAAATATCTCCAACTGGAAGAGCAGTCACAAAGAAATCGCAAAGCGGCCAAAGAGATTATCGAGGTCAATCAACCAATGATAGAATCCAATGATAAAGATTATGTTTTTATCTATTTTATCCTCAACCATTTGCCTCAAGGCTTGATTGGACTGTTACTGGCGGTCATCCTTTCTGCTGCTATGAGTTCATCCGCCTCAGAGATTAATGCGCTATCAGCGATCTCAGTAGTTGATTTGTACAAACGTTTCAGAGGAACCAAAGACGAAAAACACTATGTCTCGGCCGGAAAGACCTTTACCCTTCTTTGGGGGGGCATTGCCATTGCATTTGCACTTTTTGGTAATCTGTTTGAAAACCTTATACAATTGGTCAATATCATAGGTTCTCTTTTCTACGGTACCATTTTAGGTATATTCATGATAGCCATCTTTTTTAAATCTATTAGAGCCAATGCAGTATTTTTTGCCGCCATCATTACTGAAGCCATAGTATTGATTATCTATATTCAAGATGGAGTGAGTTTCCTTTGGCTTAATGTAATAGGTGCATTAATTATGATTCTGATGGCATGTTTGATAAAGGCTGTTGTCAAATAAAAGATATAATTTAATTACTCAAATCCGCTATAGAGGAATTATTCATAATTACATAATCCTTATTACCAGCTTTTTTTGCCAGTTCGTTAGACTTTTTGAAGGCAGTCAAGGCCGCTTTCTTATCTCTTAGTTTGGAAAGAATTAAAGCATATTGTCTGTACATCCAAAAGGCAGGTTGTTTACGCATTTTTATCGCCTTTTCAATCCAACCTTGGGCTTTGGCTAAATCCATATCTTCTTGCAAGAAGTAAACTGCTGCTTGATAGTAATCCCCTGACTTAGGATTATCAAACAAGGTCTTTTTTATACTTTCCATGGCTTTTGTTTTAGTAGGAACCTCAAAGGGAATTGATACCAAAGTGTGTTCCCAAATCAAATTCAGCTTTGCGCCTCCACTTTTCAGATCAGAAAAACTAATCGTAAAGGTCTCCACCATTGGTTCAAAATAAATCGATGGTACAGTCAATGAAAGCACTACTTGATCCTCTTCCAAGTTTGTCGAGGCATCCCCCATATTGTTTTTCTTGTAAAAATAAACCTCCCACTGGTCAGAAGATGGTCGAGTGTACAGGCCATATTTTCCAGCAGCTAAAGATTGACCTGCAATATCTATTGGGTCTGAAAAAGACACCGTTGTATTCTTATTAGCACCTGTTCTCCAAATGTCTCCATATCGAACCAATCCACCTATAACTTTTCTTCCTCTTGCAGAGGGTCTAGAATAATCCACTTCAACTTTGGTTAAACCCACCTGCTGGGTAATTTCACTCCTTGGGCTAGGTTGGGGAGTTTTGACTTGTCCAAAAGCGCCCATGTAAATAAAACTGGAAATAAAAATGTAAATGATTCTCATGATTGATTTTTTTCAAATTTAAAAAACCTTGCTCAAAAAAGTTATAAAAAGATATTTATATATTGTTTAATATTTTCTTTAAATCATTAAACATTTTGTACATTTGAATATAATTAAGTTATGAAATTATATTGCTTGCAAAAAACTCAAAACCTACCTATAAGTATGGATCATGCCTGGAAGTTTCTCAGCGATCCAAAAAACCTTAAGACCATTACCCCAGATTACATGGGCTTTGAAATATTGGGAGGAGACGATAGAATAATGTATGCTGGTCAGATTCTCAAATATATAGTAACACCAGTTATGGGAATTCCTACCCAGTGGGTAACAGAAATTACCCACGTTAAGGAAGGGGAATATTTTGTCGATGAGCAAAGATTTGGCCCCTATGCACTATGGCATCACAAGCATTTTATCCGACCCATAGAAAATGGAGTCGAAATGGAGGATATTATTGATTATAAAATACCTTTTGGTTTATTGGGGCAACTGGTTCATCCTATCATCGTAAAGCCCAAACTGAAAGAAATTTTTGGATATCGCCAAAAAAAACTAGTTGAACTATTCGGAGAGTATAAAAATTAATATGAAAAAAAACATTCTT
This sequence comes from uncultured Bacteroidota bacterium, assembly GCA_902609035.1. The sequence continues at coordinate 58,859 of CACLQG010000002.1, read as the reverse complement.
ATTTTAGGTGGAACTTCAGGAATTGGCTTGGCACTGGTAAAACAATTGGAGTCAGACAACCACCTGATCGTAGCCAGTCGATCCAATGAATCTTTGAGCGGCATGAACCTCACTCATATTCCTTTTGATGTAGAAACAGATTCATTAGACGTGTCTGAATTACCTTCCACGCTTGATGGATTAGTTTATTGTCCAGGTACTATCAATCTTAGACCATTCAAGGGATTGAAACCTGAGGTTTTTGAAAAAGATTTTTCAATAAATGTAATGGGAGCAGTTAAAATATTGCAATCGGTATTGGGTCTACTCCAAGACAGTAAGACCCCAGCGAGTGTGGTTTTTTTCAGTACTGTAGCGGTAGGAACAGGTATGCCCTTCCACGCATCAGTAGCGACTGCCAAAGGAGCACTAGAGGGACTTTCTCGTTCCCTTGCAGCTGAGTTGTCCCCCAAAGTTCGGTTCAATGTAATTGCGCCTTCATTGGTGGATACCCCGCTGGCTGAAAAGTTTCTGAATAACGACACCAAAAAAGCCAATGCAGCAGCCAGGCATCCTTTAAAAAGGGTAGGAAGCCCAGAGGAAATTGCCGAAATGACAAAGTTTTTATTAAGTGACGATAGTAGTTGGATGACTGCACAAACCCTAACCATTGATGGAGGGATAGGGAGTATAAAAAGTTAAGTGCCTTGGAAAAGTTGACCATTTTTTGGTTTCGCAGAGATCTGAGAACCCATGACAATAAAGGATTTTATGAAGCACTTACAGGATCAAATAGGGTGATTCCCATATTTATCTATGATACAGATATCACTAATAAACTAGAAAAGGAAGATCCCAGATTGACATTCATTGAAAACGCCTTGGGTGGCATCAATAACGCTATGAAGAGGAACAGATGCACGACTGGAATTTATCGGGGCACTCCCAAGGCTATTTTTAAAAAACTCATAAGTGAGTTTCCCATCGAAAATGTAATCGCCAATCACGATTATGAACCCTATGCCCTTGAAAGGGATAAGGAGATTGGTAACTTACTTAAAAAAGAGGGTATACGCTTTACGACCTTCAAGGATCAAGTTATTTTTGAGAAAAACGAGGTAGTTAAAGACGATGGCAAGCCCTATGTGGTCTATACCCCTTATTCAAGAAAATGGATGTCTAAGTTTGAACTAGAGGGAATTAAGCACTACCCCTCAGAAGACCATATGCATCAATTGTACAATAAGCAATCTTTACCTCAAATATCTTTGGAGGAGATGGGTTTTAAAAAATCGGAATTGGTCCCTAAAGAATTTAGATTTGACGATGACTTAATTGACCAATACGAGGAAACAAGAAATTTTCCCGCTACCGACAATACCTCAAGATTAGGGGTTCACCTTCGCTTTGGAACGCAAAGCGTAAGAGAGCTCATTACCAAAAGCGCTGAAAGACGTAACCCCACTTTTCTAAAAGAATTAATCTGGAGAGAGTTTTTTATGCAAATCTTGTGGCATTTCCCCCATACCAAAGATGAAAGTTTTAAAAAACAATACGATCGTATTCCTTGGCGCAATAATGAACAAGATTTTGAAAAATGGTGTAATGGAGAAACAGGCTATCCTCTTGTAGATGCTGGCATGCGTCAGCTCAACGCTACAGGGTTTATGCACAACCGAGTGCGAATGTTGGTCGCGAGTTTTTTGTGCAAACACCTGCTTATCGATTGGCGATGGGGAGAGGCCTATTTTGCAGAAAAACTATTTGATTACGAAATGGCCAGTAATGTAGGGAATTGGCAGTGGGCGGCTGGAAGCGGAGTTGATGCCGCACCGTATTTCAGAATTTTTAACCCACATGAGCAGATAAAAAAATTTGATAAGAAACTGGTTTATATCAACCAATGGATTGATGATTTGAATGAACCATCCTATCCAGATCCTATTGTAGAACATAAAACGGCCCGTGAACGCTGTTTAAAAGAATATAAATCCGCGCTCAACTCTGCATGAAAGGGGTTAAAAAACAACATCTACCTACAAAGATATGTCAGCAATGCAACCGACCTTTTCAATGGAGAAAAAAATGGGAATGCAACTGGGAAAACGTAAAATACTGCAGTAAAAAATGTCAGAAGAGAAAGCTAGCGCTTTAGTATGGTTTAGAAACGACCTCAGAATAGTAGATCACAAGGGATTAAAAAAAGCTGTAGATAGTGGACTCAATGTTATCGCCTATTATACTTTTAACCCCCGTCATTATGAAACCCTAGCCTGGGGATTCAAAAAAAAAGAGCGATTTAGAAGCCAATTTCTAATCGAAAGTGTTCGCACTCTAAAAGCCTCACTAAAGGGGTTCAATATTTCCTTAATCGTTGACTCAAAACCTCCCGAAGAGGGCTTGCCCAAGTGGATAAAAAAACACCAAGTCAAGCAAATCTATTTACAACACGAATGGACGCAAGAGGAAAAAAAGGAAGAAGAAGCTCTTGCCCAAAAAATAGACCCCTCCATAGATTGGAAGAGACATTACGAGCAGTTTCTTTTTCATCCTAATGACCTTCCTTTTTCACGCTCCCAAATTCCTGAAGTGTTTAGCGCCTTTAGAAAACGTTGTGAAAAAGAAATTGAAGTCAGACCCCTATCAACACCCCTATCACCCCTAGACCCCTCCAATCTTATTGAGGGAGCTGGAGAGCTACCCAGTATTTCTGATCTCGGGCTTGAAAGTGTTGAGCGAGAGGAAAGGACAGCATTTCCTTTTTGCGGGGGGACAGCAACTGGAATGGAACGTTTGAAACAATATTTTTGGAAAAGTAAGAAACTGTCATACTACAAGAATACCCGCAACGGATTGTTGGGCACTGACTACAGTTCAAAGTTTTCCCCTTGGTTGGCCAATGGGAGCCTCTCCCCAAAAATGATCTACTGGGAAATCAAGCGTTACGAAAAAGAAATCCAAAAAAACCAATCCACCTATTGGCTTATTTTTGAGTTGATATGGAGGGACTATTTCAAATTCATCTCACTAAAACACGGCAACAAAGTTTTTAAGATTGGAGGAATAAAAGAAAGGGATTACCATTGGAAAACCGATGGAAAGCTTTTCAGTGAATGGGCAGAAGGCAGGACCTCTGAACCTTTTGTAAATGCCAATATGATTGAACTCAACCAAACGGGATGGATGAGTAATCGCGGACGTCAAAACGTGGCCAGCTTCTTGGCCAAGGATATGAAAATGGACTGGCGCATCGGTGCAGCCTATTTCGAATCGCTTTTGGTAGATTACGACGTACACAGTAATTACGGAAACTGGATGTATGTCTCTGGGGTAGGCAACGATCCCCGTGATCGAAAGTTTGAGATACAATGGCAAGCAGAATGCTATGATCCGCTAGGAAAGTTTCAAAAACTCTGGCTTCAAAAAAAATTATTCTGATGAAATTGAGACTAATATTAGGTGATCAATTGAACTTGAACCACTCATGGTATTCAGCTAAAAAGGAAGACACTCTCTATGTAATGTATGAGCTGAATCAAGAGGCAAAGTATGTTGTGCATCACATTCAAAAAATAGTCGCCTTTTTTTCTGCCATGCAGGGATTTGCTGCTGACCTGAAGGATCAGGGACATCAGGTACTTTACTTTGACATCAACACAAAGGAGTCAAAGAAATCGCTAGAAGAAAACATCAAAGACCTAATCGCCGAAAAAGGAATCATAAAATTTGAGTATCAATTGCCAGACGAATATCGATTGGATCAACAATTAAAGGGTATCGCTGAATGCCTTGACATTCCCACAGAAAGCTTTGATTCAGAGCATTTTCTTACAGCCAGATTCGATTTAAAAACTTTTTTTGAAGGTAAAAAGCAATTAATCATGGAGTTTTTCTACCGCAATATGCGTAAGGAATACGATATCTTGATGGAGCAAGGCCAACCCTTAGGCGGTCAGTGGAATTTTGACAAAAACAACCGCAAGAAATGGAAAGGTGATCCAGCCATTCCTCCATCCTTTCGATCTGAGGAAACAGGCAATCAAAAAGTTTATGAATCCATACTCGAATCGGGCATTAAAACCATGGGGGTTTACGAGGCTGAAAGTTATCTTTTTCCCGCCAACAGAAAAGAGGCATTGGCGCAAATGGACTATTTCTGTGAGCACTTATTAATCCATTTTGGGGATTATCAGGATGCCATGCACTCAGCAGAACGCAACCTTTTTCACTCTAGAATTTCCTTTGCCCTGAATACCAAAATTCTCCACCCACTAGAGGTAATAGAGTCAGTTATTGCTCACTATAACAAAAATCAGGAAACCATTGCACTATCGCAGGTAGAGGGCTTTATCCGACAAATTTTGGGATGGCGTGAATACATGCGGGGCATCTATTGGCGAGAAATGCCCGCCTATAAAGAACAAAATCATTTGGATAATTTCAATAAGCTCCCTGATTTCTATTGGACTGGAGAAACCCAAATGAATTGCCTCAAGGAGAGTATAACAGACTCGCTTGAGACCGCATACGCCCACCACATTCAACGCTTGATGATCATAGGTAATTTTGCCTTGTTGATACAGTGTAACCCAGACGAAGTGGACTATTGGTATCTAGGTGTTTATGCCGACGCAATAGAATGGGTGCAGTTACCCAATACCCGCGGAATGAGCCAATGGGCAGATGGAGGTATTGTCGCCACAAAACCTTATGTATCGTCGGGATCATACATCCATAAGATGAGCAACTACTGTGGAACATGTAAATATGATCGCACCAAAAGAACGGGAGAAAATGCTTGCCCATTCAATAGTTTATACTGGAACTTTTTGGACGACAAAAAAGAGCACTTCAAGAAAAATAATCGGATGGCGATGATGTTACGGCTGTTGGAAAAAATCCAACCGCTGGAAAAACAGGAAATCAAAAACAGGGCACTGTCCATAATCGAAAATCCCGATGCATATTGATCTAGAACCCATACAAATCGTTTGGTTCAAAAGGGACTTACGTTTGGAAGATCATCCTCCATTGCGCCATGCCCTCATGTCAAAGAGAAGAGTTTTACTGCTTTATGTGTTTGAAGATATTTTGATAGAGGAACCGCATTACAGTCCCCGGCATTTTGACTTCATCAAACAGTCGATCCATGATTTGAATACCAAATTGAAACCTTTTAACAGCAAAGTGCTTTCTGTCAATGGATCAGTGTTAAAGTTACTGGAGTCCATTTCAAAAAAATTCAAAATTGAAAAAATTATAGCCCATCAAGAAACGGGGGTAATGACGACCTATAAAAGAGACCTCAGACTAATGCAGTGGTGTGAGAAAAATAAAATTCACTTTATAGAACACCTCCAACAAGGTGTCTTTAGGGGGATGAAAAACAGAAAAGATTGGCTCAAGAAATGGGATCATTTGATGAGTGAACCGATTCAAGCGACACCACTAAAAAAGGGGATCTTGGTTACTGAAAGTGAGGTGAATAAGCTTGAAGACAAAATGAACAGGATTGAATTGGAGGTAACTCCTCACCCGCTTAGACAGGTTGGAGGAAGCCAATTTGCTATGCGATACCTCAATTCCTTTTTTAAAGAGCGTTATCAGAATTACCAAAAACACATCTCCAAACCCGACTTGTCCCGCAGGAGTTGCAGCCGCCTATCCCCCTATTTGGCCTTTGGTAACCTCTCCATGCGACAGGTGCTGCAAAAAACAGAATATGAATCCGCAAAGGGAAATAAAAGGTTTGCTTTAAAAGCTTTCGGCTCACGATTGCGCTGGCAGTCTCATTTTATCCAAAAGTTTGAAATGGAATGTTCCATGGAGTTTGAGAGCATAAATAAAGGTTACCTCCAATTGGAACAACCCGTCAATCCTATATACATTAAAGCATGGGAAACGGGGCATACGGGTGTTCCGCTGGTAGATGCTGCCATGCGTTGTCTGGTTGAAACGGGCTACCTTAATTTTAGGATGCGTTCACTGGTCGTGTCGTTTTTCACCCATCACCTGTGGCAACCTTGGCAGGCCTGTGCACATTTTCTGGCAAGACAGTTTCTCGATTTTGAAGCAGGTATACACTACCCCCAACTGCAAATGCAGGCGGGTGTAACAGGAATCAATATGTTACGAATTTACAATCCGGTGAAAAACGGACATGAGCATGACCCCAAAGGACTATTTGTAAAACAATGGATACCAGAATTGAAAATACTTCCAGAAGAGGTAGTACACACCCCTTGGGAATTAACCCCGATAGAGGCCAGTGTCTACGATTTTGAAATTGGAAAAACCTACCCCAACCCTATCGTTGATTTACAAAAAGCGAGAAAACATGCCACCAGCTATCTGTGGCCCCTCTCTAAGAGCGCACCAGTAAGAAAAGAAGGAAAAAGAATATTGGCCAAACACACACTGGCGGATCGGAATAGTTTGATGAGATGAAAAAAAATACTGATTTTAACTCCCAACAAATAGACCGCATTATTGAAATGGCGTGGGAGGACCGCACCCCCTTTGATGCCATCAAATTACAATTTGGAATCAAAGAACAAGAAGTAATACAATTGATGCGTAAGGAAATGAAACCCAGAAGTTTTAAAATGTGGCGGGTTCGTGTTCAGGGCAGAAAAACAAAGCACTTAAAACAACGAGGAACTGAAGTGGATCGGTTCAAATGTTCTCGCCAAAAAGGGATCAGCAACAACAAAGTTTCCAAACGTTAACCCTATCAGAGTTATCAATCAATATAAAACCTCCAAATTCATTACAAATACGCAAATCTCTCATGCGTTTCCATAAACAGTGTTAATAATATTATTCACTCTTACAAATGTTGCACACTTAGATAATGATTTTAATCTCTTTGCACCGACATAAGTACACGCAGAACGAATACCAGAAAGTATATCAATGATAGTATCATTAACTCCACCACGATATGGAACCTCTACAGTTTTACCTTCTACACCACGATACTCTCTGTGGGGTACGTTATGTCTTGACATTGCAGATTCAGATGCCATACCATAAAATGACATTTTTCCATCTACAACCTTACCATCACATTCATCATGTCCTGCTAACATTCCACCAATCATTACAAAATCTGCACCAGCAGCAAACGCTTTTACTATATCACCAGAAGAAGTGCAACCACCGTCTGCAATAATATGTGCGTTTAATCCATGAGCTGCATCTGCACATTCCATAACTGCACTAAGTTGTGGATAACCAATTCCAGTTTTAGTTCTTGTCGTACATACACTCCCTGGCCCAACACCTACTTTAATTATATCTGCACCAGCAAGAATGAGTTCTTGAGTCATATCAGCAGTTACAACATTACCAACAACAATTGTTGCATCTGGACATTTTTCTCTTAGTTCTTTTACACCATTAATTACAGAAATAGTATATCCATTTGCAACATCAATACCGATAAATCCATACATTTCTGCATTTATTTTAAGTACATCTATATCTTCAAGACCACCCATCATACAAATGTGTTGGTCTTCATAATTACTAGTAAATGCAGTTGGGTCATTTTTAAGATAGTGTCTCGCTGGACAAGTAATTATTAGATGTTCTGATAACACTTTATACATTTCTGGTGTTCCAACTGTATCCATATTTGAAGCCATGATGGGTATGCCTGTCCACTCTTTTTTACTATGCACAAACTTATGAGTTCGTGTCATATCTACATCATATCTGGAAGTTAGGGTTGACCTTTTTGGTCTGATTAGTACGTCTGAATAATCTAATTTAATATCTTCACTGATTAACATTTTCACCTCGTTTAAATAATTTATCTATTCTTTTTGGTCTTCTAATAACTTTTTCTTTTTTGGGGTCCTCTAGTTTTATTTCTAGTTTTTAGGTTGTTCAGTTTTACTTTTCTACTTTAACTTTTTTCATGTTAAGTTGATTTTTAAATTTTTTTCTAACCTCTGATAGATTACCAGGTTTGTCAACAAACATATTAAGTGCAACATATCCATCACCTTTAAAAACTAAACGACAATTTACAAATAACGTATCGTAACTTCTTTTTGTCCTAATTTAAGATTTTCGTTTGGTATTCCCTGTTTTTGACTTTAAAAATTGAATGGAAAATTGACACTGCCAAGGTGTTTTGGGCAAAAGATTAATTAAATATTTACAAATATTTAGGTTTTTCTATTTCTAGTAATAAAGCAAATTTCATTTCTAAATCATTGGAAGTGAATCCTCCCACCAGGGTTTTAAACTCAGTTTTATTCCACTAAATTTTAAGTTTTTATTTTTCGATTTACATGCGTACCAACGTAACTCTTTCCTATGCCAAGGCTTCTTCCTTAAACTGAATGACTTTTTCTTCCTTTTACTGCATGAGATAGTCATGGACGATTAAACCTTTTATCCTAAACCAATCATTATAATCGCAGTGTATGCATCAACAATTCAGATTTGAGCTCTGGAGAAAAGTCCCCCTACATATTGGATAGTGTCCCTAAGTTTTGATTTAAAATCCCACTATTTGTGTAGAGCAATGGCATACCACTAGCGGCGTCAAGAACCTTACCTAAGTGGAATTAAGCTTGGAGAATTCAGTTAAATAAAAGAAAAAGGAGATCAGGGTTTGCATTTTAGTTAGGTTTGCAATCGGGTAATCTTTGCGCCTAAAGCTTTTAAACGTTCTTCAATATTTTCATAACCACGATCGATTTGTTCTATGTTGTGAATAGTACTGGTTCCCTTTGCGGATAGGGCTGCAATCAATAGAGAAATTCCTGCTCTAATATCTGGAGAAGTCATTACTGTGGCTTTGAGTTGAGATTTGAAATCGTGACCAATAACTATGGCGCGATGAGGATCACACAAAATGATTTTGGCCCCCATATCGATAAGTTTATCAACAAAAAACAATCGGCTTTCAAACATTTTTTGATGAACCAGCACACTCCCACGAGCCTGTGTAGCAACGACCAATACAATACTGAGTAAGTCTGGTGTAAAACCCGGCCATGGGGCATCTGAAACTGTCAAAATAGAACCATCGATATAGCTCCGAATCTCATATCCATTTTTGTGGGCAGGTATAAAAATATCATCACCTATTCTTTCCAATTGAATCCCCAATTTTGAGAAGACATTGGGAATTTGACCCAAATCGTCCCAGCATACATTTTGGATGGTAATTTCACTTTGAGTCATGGCGGCCAGACCAATCCAACTGCCTATTTCTACCATATCGGGTAATACCTTATGCTCTGTCCCCGACAATGAGTCCACACCTTCTATAGTTAGTAAATTGGAGCCTATACCAGAAATTTTGGCGCCCATACGATTCAGCATTTTACACAGTTGTTGAAGATAGGGCTCACAGGCGGCATTGTATATAGTAGTCGTTCCTTTTGCCAAAACTGCAGCCATTACAATGTTTGCTGTTCCAGTCACAGAAGCTTCCTCCAATAATAATTGTTGACCTTGTAACTGATCGGCAGTAACTGTATAGAAATAGTCTTCCTTGTTGTAATTGAAATACGCTCCCAGTAATTTAAGTCCCTCAAAGTGAGTATCGAGTCTTCTCCTTCCAATTTTATCTCCACCCGGTCGAGGTATTGACCCTTTTCCATATTTCGACAACATCGGCCCCACAAGCATGACCGAACCTCTAAGTTGCTTTGCATCAGTTTTGTATTCTAGAGTATTGAGAAAATTGAGGTCTATAGCATCGGCTTTAAAAATATACTTTCCTTTTTCAATTGAAGACACTTTGACCCCCATTTTTTTCAAGAGTCCAATCAGCTTATTTACATCTAGAATGTCAGGGATATTGGAGATAGTAACAGTGTCTTCTGTTAATAAGACGGCAGATAAAATTTGTAAAGCCTCATTTTTGGCACCCTGTGGCGTTATAATGCCATTTAATCGATGACCACCTTCAATTTGAAAACTTCCCATCAAAGTTTTTATTAGTATCTTTTTCGACCGTTGTTTCTTTTATTTCTCTGTTTTTGATTGTTTTTATTGGACCCATTACCATTTTTAGATCTAATTTTTAAAAACTCAGAGGAGCTGGTCAAAGGAAGGTCTTCTTCCTTTACCTTCAATTTATTATCAGATAATTCCGATAAGTGATTTAGAATTACCTCATCCTGAACTGTGTCCTTGTTCCAATTCAAGAAACACTTTTTCATATGATTGGCAATATTGTAAACCAAGGCACTTTTTAGATCTCCATCGTCCCAATTTGAGGTGACATTTATCATGCTTTTGATATTGTTCCCATAAAATCGATATTTGGGATTCCTTTGAGGATAGGCTAACCTACGTGGTTTTTGTGCCAGTACCTCTTTTTGAGGCTTTTCATAGGGGCTATCTACATCCAATTCAAAATTGGACATAATGAAAAGTTGATCCCAAAGCTTGTGTTGAAAATCTGGAACATCACGAAGGTGAGGATTCATATTACCCATAATACCAATAACAGCCTTAGCCATCTTATTACGATCCTCTCGATCTTGGGTTTCCATGATTTGATTGATCATAAGTTGAACATGTCTACCATACTCAGGTATTATCAATTGGGTTCTTTTGGTATTGTATTGTAAGGTTTCCATGAAGGAAGAAATTTATCTTAAGTGAAGTCGGAAATGTGCAATTTAATAAAATTCGAATAATCAGCTGTTTAAATCCATAATTAATTATAAAATGATTACGCCCTCAAAATCAAAAACTTTTTTATAAATATCAATTACCTCTATTGGGGATCTCATTACAATGGTAATGGTTAGGCTTTTAAATTTATTTTTAGAGGAGTTTACTAAAGATACACCATTAGTGGGATTATTGAATAAATCCTTTATTTTATCAATCTGTTTACTATTGGATTTTACGATAAATTTGAACATGTACAATCCAGGCCACTTTTGTGACTCTTCAAGCTGCCTTTGGAATCTTTTGTAAAAATCTTCAGGATTTTCCTTTGAATTCGTCAAGGAATATTATTTTGTACAAATATAGTCTATATCTCTATAATTTTCATGATAAGAATGACTCCTATCGAAAGTAAGAAAGTTGTTATAAGCGGTGGTCCTGGTAGTGGAAAAACCACCCTCATCAACTTATTAAGAGAAAAGGGCTATGATTGTGCAGATGAATTTTCTAGAAGCGTCATAAAGAACGTTGAAAAAATAGGAGAAGAAAGCCCATTTAAATCCCAGCCCATTGGCTTTAGTAAGAGGGTATGGCAAGGTAGAAAACAGCAATACCAAAATCCCAAATTTCTTAGCAGTAGCGGACAAAAACCTTTTGTATTTTTCGACAGGGGGTTGCATGATGTTGTGGCATACTTAGACTATATAGTAGCTCCCTACGACACCCAAAAATTTGATTTATCTGATTTCCCCTATGATTTGGCTATACTCCTTCCCCCATGGAAAAAAATTTACACAAAGGACAGTGAAAGACATGAAAATTTTGAGGAAGCTGAAAAACTCTACTTTTACATCAAAAATACCTACCTAAAGAATTATATCCCCTTAGTTGAAATTCCTTTTCAAAGTCCAGAGAGGAGGGTTTCAACCATATTGAAATATCTGGATGATGGAAAACATTCTTGATCATTTAAAAAAATATTGGAATAGCACTGCCTTTAGGCCGATGCAAAGAGAGATAATAATTCACTATTTGAAAGGAAAAGATACGTTAGTATTAATGCCTACAGGCGGAGGAAAATCGATATGCTACCAACTTCCATCATTATTGAGGAGAGGTCAGACTCTGGTTATTACCCCCCTTATTTCAATTATGCAGGATCAGATAAATCAACTCAATAAGCGAGGTATAAAATCAATGTTTTTTGAAAGTTATCGGGGAAAAAATGACATTTATCGTCAGCTTGAAAACGCGCGAAATGGGAATTTCAAAATATTATACTGTTCTCCTGAAAGACTTGACAATAAAGAATTTATAAGTCAGTTAGATATGTTACACATAACAAGTATCGCCATTGATGAGGCCCATTGCATTTCGGAGTGGGGACATGATTTCAGACCTTCCTTTAAATCAATAAAAAAATTAAGATCTATATTTCCAAAAGTCCCTTTCATTGCACTTACAGCAACTGCAACCCCAAAAGTATTGGACGACATTATTACAGAATTGGACTTGATCAAACCCAAAATTTTCAAAAAATCATTCGAAAGGAAAAATATTAACTATCAAACTCTTTATACTGAAGACAAAATAGGTGAATTAAAAAAAATACTCACTAAACCAGAGGCCTCTGTAATAATTTATTGTCGATCGCGATCTAAAGCTGAAAGAACTGTTAATGATATTCAAAGATGGGGAATGAAAGCAAATTTTTATCATGGTGGGTTGGAAGCAGGATTGAAAAAAAAGCGACTAGAGGATTGGAAAAATGAAACATACCCCATCATGGTGGCTACAAATGCCTTTGGAATGGGGATAGATAAAAGTAATGTAAGAAAAGTAGTTCACCTACTAATTCCTGAAAGCATGGAGTCCTACTACCAAGAAACGGGAAGAGCAGGAAGAGATGGACTGTGTTCTGAGGGTATTCTTTTGGTTCATCCATCAGATAAAAACCGATTACAGAATCAATTTCTTAGTCATCTCCCTGACTCAAAATATTTAAAGGTGGTATTTAAAAAACTGTGTGATTATCTTAAAATCGCGTATGGTGAGGGCAAAGGCGAAGAATATAAGCTCAGTTTTAACGATTTTTGTTCGACTTACGAATTTAATCCCAAAAAAGCTCACCACTGCTTAGATATATTTAATAGAGAGGGGATTTTTGAATTGCAGCAAATTCATGAAACCCAAACTTATTTAAAAATTATCTCTAACCCCTCAGAAGCTTTGAAAAGATCTAGACAAGTAGATACTGCATCTCGAATACTTCAGTTTTTGATGCGAAACTATAAAGGGCTATTTTGGAAAGAAAAAAAAATAAATCTTGGTCATTTAGGAAATCAATTGGGAATTGAATTTAATGAAATTCAGAAAAAAATAGGTTTATTGGCGAAAGAAAATATACTGGAATTCGATAATACAAATAAAGATATAAAACTTTACTGGAAAGTTCCTCGAGAGGATCAATATACCCTTAACAGGTTTTTGAAGAGAATCATGAATCAAAATCAACTCAAAGCAGAAAAAATTGCTTTTATGCTTGATTATGCGTTTGATAAGTCTGAATGTAAACGCAACAAAATTCTCCGCTATTTTGGTGAAAAGAAATCAGATGATTGCCAAAATTGTTCATATGAGGCTTGTCAAAAACAAAAAAAGTGAGTCCTTCTGGGTTGTAAGCTTTTAAATAAAAAATCCTCTTGAAAAAACGACTAAGCTACTTTCAAATAGGTATGGAAATAGTAATATCAAATGACAACATTGTAATAGCTTTGTGTAAAATTTCGCAAGATAACCATGTAGGTTTGAAAAAAACAATAAGTTTAGCTTGAAATGAATAAAAGAATTATTTTTTTTGGAACCCCTTCTTTTGCTGTAAAATGTTTAGAAAAGATGGTTGAGAATAACTTGAAGCCCACCGCGGTGGTTACAGCACCAGATCGACCCGAAGGTCGAGGCAAGCAAATGAATAAATCAGCGGTAAAGGAATTTTCAGAAACCCAAAAAATTACTGTTTTACAACCCTCAAACCTGAAAGATGGAGCATTTCTTAAGAAATTGAATCAATTAAAACCAGACTTGATGGTCGTGGTGGCCTTTCGTATGTTACCCAAAGTAGTATGGTCCCTCCCCCCACTGGGTACTTTTAACCTTCACGCTTCACTTCTCCCCAATTATAGGGGGGCTGCACCGATCAATTGGGCCATTATAAATAAAGAAAAAGAGACTGGCATAACCACTTTCTTTATAAACGAGGAGATTGATTCGGGAGCCATTTTATTACAGGAAAAAGAACCCATTGAGGAGTATGATACAGCTGGAAGCTTGCATGATAAACTTGCTTTAAAAGGTGGTGATTTGATTTGCAAAACTATCTTTAATATTTTTAAAGGTTCTATCAAACCTCAAAAACAGGTGTGGAAAGGTATCGAAAGTCTTGCACCTAAACTTAATAAGGAGAATGTTTTTATAGACTGGAGCCAACCCATTGAGGATATTTTGGCCAAAATTAAAGGATTATCACCATATCCTGGGGCGAAATCTAAGTGGATTGATGGTACGACGACATACTTCATTAAAATTTTTGAAGCTGAAATAATAGAGGAAAATCATAATTTTGATTCTAATAAAGTAATAATTAGGGACAAAAAAATACTAATCACCCATCCATCTGGATATGTAAATTCTATAATTTTACAGTTTCCCAATAAAAAAAGGATGAAAGCCACAGATATTCTTAATGGCAATACTTTTTCGGATAAAGTAGAAGTATCATGAATTAAAATACTTCCATTATCAACAAATAGCGGTTTTTATTAACAATAATGGGGATTTCAGCCGATTTTTCTTGGGTCTTTTCGTAAAGCGTATAAATTTGTTAATCTAATAGTTAACTTTATAGATTATGAATAAATCAGAATTAATTGATGCCATGGCAGATGATGCTGGTATCTCAAAAGCAGCTGCCAAAGCAGCACTCGAATCTTTAATCGGTAGTGTAGGATCAACTCTTAAAGGAGGAGGACGAGTTTCTCTAGTTGGATTTGGGTCTTGGTCAGTTTCTAATAGAGCGGCCAGGGAAGGAAGAAACCCCCAAACTGGAGCCACCATCAAAATTGCTGCTAAAAATGTAGTAAAATTTAAGGCTGGTGCCGAATTATCAGGTTCTGTGAACTAACAATTATGACCAAAACAATTAAAGCTTCCCAACGGGAGGCTTTTTTTTTGCCTTTTATTCATTTATTGACTAAATTAAATTTAAATAACAACAAAGAAATTCAATAATGGAATCAGGAAAACTACTTGTTGCTGAGCCTTCAGTTTTTGGTGATCAAAATTTCCACAGATCCATTGTGATCATGGTAGAAAAAAAGGATTCGGGTTATTTGGGTTTCATTTTAAATAAACCTCTTAGTTTCGAAATCAATGATGTACTTCCTGAAATTAAATTAAGTTTTCCGCTCTATAATGGTGGTCCTGTGGAACAGGATAATTTATTTTTTATTCACAATGCTGGGCATTTGATCCCAAAGAGTAACAAAATAGATGATAAACTTTTTTGGGGAGGAGAATTCGATAAAATTGTGGCCTTAGTCAACGAAGAAGTACTGGGTCAAAACGACATCAGGTTCTTTTTGGGCTATTCCGGTTGGTCCAGTGAGCAACTAAAACAAGAAATCGGTGCCAAATCATGGATAGTGGTTAAAAATTCATTGGCCAGTAAAATCCTTTCTCACCAGCCAGAGGGATTATGGAAAGATCAAATGATCGCCCTAGGTGGCCAATACATAATCTGGTCAAATACCCCTGAAAACCCCTATCACAATTGATTCTTTAAGTTGTCCAGAAATTCTTTTCTGATTATTTCAGACTCTTTCTTTTCGAATACTTTCCTTCTGAATTGATCCACATTGGTCCAACCATACTCAGCGGAAATCAAAAAAATCTCTTGTGATTGTTGAATACTAAAAGTGGGTATTTCTGTTTCAATTACCGCAGCTTTATTTTTATTATTTAAAAATTCAATTAGCGCATGACGAATTACTGAGTTGACCCCCCCCCTCAGAGAGAGCTGGTGTTTGAATACCATCCTCTCGAATTAAAAAAACCGCCCCATGAGTACTTTCTGCCAGTCTTTTGTGATGATTTAATAATAATGAAGCTCGAAAACCATTTTCGTAGGCAAATACCTGCCCCAGTTTGCGCAGCGACTCATTGGTTTGAAATAGATTGGAAAATTCGTCTGCAAATAAATAATAGTCTTTATAAAGGGTTAAATTTATATCCTTGCCACCCATGTAGAGTTCATCAATTTGCATTAAAAAACAAATGGAGGTTACTGGAGAGTTGGGTTCAGGATTATGGGTTCTGTAAAATTTAATAGTGATTTTTTTTAACTCCTCTTTATTATCCTCAAGCTTGCTTAAATTATCAGTTTGCTCCTGAAAAAAGTTAAGTGTATAATACATAGGAATTTTTACCCTGAATCTTCTGAGGCTGGCCATTATTGAAAAATAGTGGGACTCCAGCAAAGAAATTTTACCCTTTATGGCAATAATATGATTTACGTGTATGGGCAGGGAGTCTAAATTTAGAAGTAATTCTTCTGGAACAGACTTTAAGTTATTAAAACATTCTCCGTTAAAATTAATCATTTTAAAAGTTTTAGGCAGAACCTAGTACTTGCTTGAGGTCAAATATTAAATTATCCCATAATAATTTGGATTCGTCCAATTCGTCCTCATCGGCATAATCTGAAACTACTAAGGAAACGTCTTTGGTAATTTCATCCACCTCGATTTTGAACTCAAAATAATAATCGGAAGCATTCGCCTCACCATTGTCCCATTGAAATCTAACTCTTTCATTGGACTTGGTCTGAATTAACTTCGCCTTTTCTTCCGAATCATCCCAAATAAAAAGAAAGTTTTCACCTCTGGAATTGACATTATCAGCAAACCACTCTGACAAGCCTGAGGGCGTAGAAAGGTACTGATATAACAATTGTGGAGAAGCATGGAAGTCGTACTCTATAGTGAAGAAGGTTTTCATACTAATTAAGGCAATATTAGTGCATCAATATATACAAAAAAGTTAAGGTTGTACCAAATGTGTTTATTTTTTTTAAAAGACAAAGTATCACTAAAAATTATAATTTTATATTTGCGAATCTAAAAATGGCGAGGTAGCTCAGCCGGTTAGAGCGTCGGATTCATAACCCGGAGGTCGGGAGTTCAAGTCTCCCTCTCGCTACCACAAAAAAGCAGGCTTTCATACCTCTGAAAGCCTTTTTTTATGTGGTTTAGCTGATAATACAGAATAAAAAATACTATATCTTATGACTATTAATAATCATTAAATATATACAGACTGACAATCAACTGACAGTAAATACACTAAAATCTGTGAATAAATAAATTCAGTTTTCTCCAAAAATCTCTAAACAATACTTTCAAATCTGCCCCCCCACACCCTAAAATTAAAATCACTTTTTATTTGACCGAGCTTCCTACTAAAAAAATGACAAGTCAATACTTTCTAGTTGGATTTACAAATATGTTGGCAATAATCTTTTTTTACCGATAAATTTCGATGTTTTAGGGAATTTGAATTTAGGGAGTAGGATGGAAAATGGGGTTTAGATTTGATTTGTATACTTTTCTTCAATGATGAGGAAACAGATAAAATTCCTAGGAATTATAAACTATAGATAATGTATTAGTTAATCCAACATCACCTTATAATTAAGATAAAGGACCTCTTCTGTAATTCAGCTCATACTAATGCAATTAAGTTTAAGAAATAATTAAATCACTGGTATTTCCCTCAGTGAGCTGTGGCACTCTTAAACCCCATAGATAAGTCAAATTAACTTTTACATATAAATGTCACAAACCTTTGAAGCTTGGTTATACCAACTGACGAGCTTAAATTTAATAATTGTAAGGTTTTGTTTGATATTCTTTTATTATATTGTATTATATAATAAAACTAACCAATGAAAAAAATATTAATTATATTCTTATTATTCTCTTCTTATTTAGGAGCTCAAACTAAATTATACGTACACCCTGATGGTGATAATTATGCGGCAAATACCAAAACTATGGCAATTCTTCCCCTTGACACTCAAGTTAAGCTTCGTCCTAAACAATTAAAGGAGTTTACTTCAGAACAAATTGAAGAAATGGAGAAAGCTGAAGCTTTAGATGTTCAAAAAGGTATGCATTCATGGTTTTTAACAAGAAAAAAAAGAGGATCACTAACAATAAACGTTCAAACCCCAGCTCGTACAAATGCTTTGTTAAAAAAAGCTGGTGTTGACATTCATAATTATCAAGAATATCTTCCAAGTGAATTAGGTAAAATTTTAGGAGTAGATTGTATTGTGATGGGGACTTTTGAGACAAATAAACCTATGTCAGCAGCAGCAAGTATAGCACTAGGAGCCTTATTTGGTGCATTTGGTTCTACTCAGAGTGCAATTTGCAACTTCGATTTTTACGATACAAGGGATGACGAATTAGTAGTTAATTACTTAAAGAAAGTTAAGGGAGGATTAGGTTCTGACTCACAAGATTTGATAAATGTGTTAATGAGAAAAGTTACTAGAAGAATTCCTTACACTAAATAAATTGTTTAAATACTTACTGCTATTTTGTCCTATCATTATTTTTTGTCAATCAGTTCAACTCAAAACATGGGCTGACAAAAGTGATTTTGATGATTCAAGAAATGAATATATTGATTCTAGATATCTTAATGATAAAACGAATACAAACTCTATTAGTATTATTGATTTAAAATCAAAGTACTTAAATAATAAGATAACGCCTATTTCAGTAAATAAAGAGTTCAGACAGAATTACTATAAAAACTTTTACAAAGATAAACGCTTCAGAAGAATAATTAAGGACAAAAAAAATAAAGGGTTTAAACAGCATTCCACAAATGGAAACTTTGGAACTTTAGTTTTTTATCAGGCTAATAATAATTATAGAATACTTAGCAGCAGAGTTTTCGAGGTTATTGATATTAAACCTTTTAGGAATAAAAACTCATTTCTAGATAATTCAGATGATACAACTTTTATTTTTACGATTTTTAACAATGAGTTAGGAGAAATTTATTATCGGTTTAATACAAAATTCATTAATAATATTGAAATTGAACTTCTTGATCAAAAGAATTAATTTGCTTGTTTTATACATTTATTGTTCTTTTTGAAATTCAAACTATTTAATAATTAAGCTAAATTTGGTTATTAATTGCATAAATCTCTTAAAATGAGGCACCTGAATATTTTTTTATTTTTCTTATTAGCCGCGACTTTCTTAAACGCTCAAAAAACTTCTCTTTTTAATGGTGAAAATTTAAGTGGTTGGAATATTCATGGCACTGAGCTGTGGTATGTAGAAAAAGGTTTACTAGTCTGTGAAAGTGGACCTGATAAAAAATACGGCTATCTCTCCACAAATAAATTTTACTATGATTTTATCCTCACCTTAGAGTTCAAACAAGAAGCTAATGGAAACAGTGGTGTATTCTTTAGATCTAAACTCGAGGGTACAAAAATCAGTGGATGGCAAGCAGAGGTTGCTCCTCCTGGAAATAATAGTGGAGGTATTTACGAGTCTTATGGACGAGGGTGGTTGATCCAACCCGGTCCTGAAAAAGATAAAGCTCTAAGAATGGGAGAATGGAATCGCATGAAGATTAAAGTAGTTGGAGATAAAGTCACTACTTGGCTCAATGGCATAAAGATGATCAGCTTAGAAGATGAGAAAATTGGACAAGGAAAAGGCTCCATTGCACTTCAAATTCACAGTGGTGGAGGCATAAAAGTAAAATGGCGAAACCTTGAGATAAAATCGCTTTAAAGAGGTCTTTCTATTTCCAGTCTATTTCCACAGCACGGTAGTATTTAATATCCAAAGCCTCCAAAAGTTTACCGTGGAATGACAATCTTTGGGCATATTCATTCCATTGTCTTTTTCTAGCTTCAGTCCAACCTATCTCAGCATGACCAATGATTCTTGGAAAGGCCATATATGCGATATCGTCAAAGTTTTCCAAGGTTTCACTCCACAGAGGAGCTTCTAGACCTACAATTTGGTCGTTATTAAATTTAGGAACTAAAGTATTGGGATCCCAATCATAGGCTTTTTTGACGGGTAAATATCCTGCCCAAAACAATCCCAAAGGTGTAATACTGTCATACTTCATATCTAAATAACAGAAGGAGGAGGCAGAAATGAGGATTTTAGATTTTTTAGACATAACTTTGGAGAAATCCTCTTTTTTGGCCCAATATTGCAATAGAGTTTCTTCTGGAATATCGGCAGTGATCAGTTCATACCATCCCATAGGAGTTTTATTGTACTTTTTTACAATTTTGAGGGTACGGTTCATAAAAAAATTAAAGTCTTTCTCTGGAGTGACATGAGATTCATCTCCACCAATATGAAAATATGGACCAGTTGTCATTTCACTGATTTCTCTTATCACATCGTCCACAAATTCATAGGTTTCTTCTTTGTCGACACACAAAGTGGAAAAACCAACTTCTGTACCCGTATATAGTTTTGTCGCTTTACCATTACAATTTAGGTTAGCATAGGATGCCAAAGCTGCGTTGGTATGCCCGGGAAGGTCGATTTCGGGAACAATGGTAATGAATCTTTCTGCTGCATAAGCAACTATTTCTTTAAATTCCTCTTGGTTATAAAAACCACCTTTACCTCCACCTACTTCTGTTTGACCTCCAATCTCAGTAAGCTTTGGTCTGGACTTAATTTCAATTCGCCAACCTTGATCATCTGAAAGATGGAAATGTAAAAAGTTTATTTTATATATACTCAATATATCAATATATCTTTTTACGTCGGTTACAGAAAAGAAATGACGCGCTACATCCAGCATGGCACCTCTGTATTCGTAATAAGGATGGTCATTGATTTTTCCTCCAGGAAGGGATAAAAATTCAGATCCTCCCGCCAACTGACTGAGTACTATAATTTGCTCTAAAGTCTTAATTCCGCGAAAGACACCCTCGGCTGATTCTGCTTTGATACTGATTTTGTCTGATTTAATTTCAAGCTCATAAGCCTCATCGAGGCTATCAAAATTGGAATCTACTATTAGATTAATAGCGCCATCGAAGTCAGCCAAATCATCTAAAATAAGTAAATCCTGTTGGGTATATTTTTTCCAAAAAGTATTTAAGTCTCGAGCCATTTTAAAAAGATTCTCATCTTCACTTTTCATGCGAATGGATTTAATGGCATCAATGGCCAATATCTCATCTGTTAAATTTATTTCAAACGGAAGTGGGATAAAAGGAACTTTATCCAAGGAATAAATCGGTTGCAAAGGATTACATCCAGTCATCATTAATAAAATAAAGCAAGCAACAAGAAATATTTTTTTTGATAAATAACGCATAGATGAAAATTAAAGTAATCTTTCAATTAGATTTTTGGTAGCCAAAATACCGTCTTTTTCATTCAAAACATTGCCTTCATATTCCACTCCAATAAAACCTTTATAATCATGATCCTTCACGATTTTCATCATCCTTACGTAGTCGATTTTGGTTTCATTACCATTCTCGTCAAAATTATAAGATTTGGCACTTACTGACTTAGCGTAAGGCATCAATTCTGCCACTCCCTTGTATTTATCATATTCTACTTTACAACGGAGATCAGCACCCCAATCGTTTGAAATACAAAAATTTCCAAAATCTGGAAGTGTTCCACAGTTGTCCAAATTGGTTTTTTTCATGACTTGCGCCAGCAAGCTTGCATCAGAGGATAGCCCTCCGTGATTCTCTACAATGACATTAATATCCATAGTTTTTGCGAATTCGCACAAACCGGTTAATCCTTCTACAGATTTATCTATCCAAATAAATGGGTTTTTAACACCAGATAAGTTGACTCTAACTGATTGACATCCCAATTCTGCAGCCAATTCCAACCATTTTTTGTGCTGCTCAATGGATCTATTTATTTTTTTTGAAGTACTTGCGGCCAATTCTCCCTCTTGGTCAATCATTATCAAAACATTGGAAATATTACTTTCTTGAGCCCTTGTATTTAGTTTTTTGGCGAGACTTTTGACATTTTTTGATGAGGTAGTACCGTCTTTTAACTGATCAAAATAAAATTGATTTACATACTCAACTCCCTGAAAACCCAATTCAGCAGCCAATAACGGGAAATCGTGGGGATCCTTTTTCCCTGAGAAAAATGATTGATTCATCGACCATTGAGCTAATGAAATTTTATTTTTAAATACATTATTACTGGAAAAAATTGGAATAGGAAAAGCCAATGCCAGCGTCGATAAACCTGTGGTAGATAAAAATTGTTTTCTGTTCATATTATTCATGTTTAGTTTAATAAGTTTCCGTTTTAACGTCATTTTGTAATTTCGTTAAGATTCTGATCAATACATTTGGTAAACCTTGCCCAATCATATTCCACATCGTAATCTTTGAATTCCTCTCCTGAAATATCATCCCACACATTGAAGGTAACGCCCATATAACCAATACCTTTTATTCCTATTTCTAATGTAAAATATCCAGTAACAACCAAATCTTTAATCATAAAAAATATAATCCCTTATGATTGTTCTTCAAGGTCATAAATTTCAAAAATGATGGAATCTAGTATTGATTTTTGATTTTTAATAATCTCCAAAACAACATGAATTAATGAATATTTTTAAAAATGATATCGTTGAAACAACTCTATTGCTTGGTAATCTGACAATCCTAAATCCCTATATCTTTTTGCACTGGTCCTATTGCGATCCTCAGCACGTACCCAAAACTCTCGGTCGTCATTTCCTTGGAACATTACACTGTCCTTTTGGGATTGGTGATAGAAAATGGCCTTCCTTTTACGTAAAACCTGATCGGGACTCATTGGGACAGCCATCTCAATTTCATGCACTTCAAACTCTTGCCAAGCTCCCCTGTAGAGCCAAACCCAACAATCCCTCATGTAGGATTCTTTTTTCAGTTGATCAATGGAATCAAATAGTATATTGAGACAAATTCTGTGGGTTCCATGTGGGTCAGCTAAATCCCCAGCTGCATATATTTGATGAGGTTTTACTGAGCTTATGAGTTCGTTAGTAATGTCTATATCAGATTGTGAAGGTTTGTTTTTCTGGACTTTACCGCTTTCGTAGAAAGGAAGGTTAAAAAAATGTACTTGATCATCAGGAATCCCTATATATCTGGTAGCTGCCAATGACTCCCTTTTTCTGATAATTGCTTTCAGCTTTCTCAAAGCAAAGGAATCTATAGTATTTTTTTCTTTTTGTAATAACTCCTGCTTGATATCAGCATGTACAGAAGTGTCTCTGACGATATCTGATATTACCTCTATGTACTTTAATGCTTCATCGTTGGAAACAGCAATATTTCCAGAAGTTTGATAGGCTACGTGAACTTGATGACCTTGGGCAACCAAGCGGTCAAAAGTGCCTCCCATTGAGATCACATCATCATCGGGGTGCGGACTAAAAATGATACACCTTTTTTTCTCTGGCATCTTGCGTTCCGGGCGTTTACTATCGTCAGCATTGGGTTTTCCTCCTGGCCAACCCGTAATGGTATTTTGTAGGCGATTGAACATTTTGATGTTCAGGTCATAATAATTACCATGCAGGATTAGAAGTTCGGACATTCCATTTTTAATGTAATCCTCTTCTGTAAGTTTTAATATGGATTTATTGGTTTTTTCACATAACCAGTAAACTGCTTTACACTGATTGGATAGATCACTCCAATCGCAATTTCCTGTTATCCAGGGGGTCTTTATCCGAGTTAGTCCTGAAGCCGCTTGATAATCCAAAACCACGGTAGTATTATTGTGCTCTTGAAGATAAGTAGTTGGTATTTTGGGAGTCAAAGTTCCTTCTACCGCCTTCTGTATAATTTTACTTTTATTAGTTCCCCATGCCATAAGCACAATTCGCTTAGCAGAAAGTATGGTTTTAATTCCCATTGTTACAGCCTTACTTGGGACATTGTCAATGCCGTTAAAAGCACCTGCTGCATCATATCGAGTAAGCTGATCCAAGGTTACCAAACGGGTTTGTGAATTGATATTAGAGCCTGGTTCGTTAAACCCTACATGCCCAGTTCTCCCAATCCCCAACAATTGAAAGTCAAGCCCTCCCAAATCATTTATTTTTTTTTCGAAAGCTTTACAATATGACCTAACTTTATGAAGCTGAAGCATTCCACTAGGGATATTTATGTTTTCTTTTGGAATATCTATATGGTCAAATAGATTTTCATGCATGAACAAATGATAGCTATTGATATCATTAGGTTCTAACCCATAATATTCATCAAGGTTGAACGTAATTACATTTTTAAAACTCAAGCCGTCTTTAAGATGGAGTTTTATCAATTGATTGTATACGCTCAATGGGGAAGATCCTGTTGCCAAGCCTAAAATACAGGGCAAATCACTCGCTTGCTTTTTCTTTATTAGCGCTGCAATTTCGTTTGCAATAACTAACGAACCTGAAAAGGAGGAATCAAAAGTAACATTATGGAGTTTTTCAAATCTATTTTCCTCAAATGCTCCTGGAACTTGATGTATGATTTTTTCCTTTTTCATTAACCTCTTTAAAAGTATATTAACACTTGTAAATATAAGTTTATTAAATTTAAATTTGAGATAATATTCAGGCTTGAAAGCATTAAAACGACACGAAAAGACTAAACTTACCTTTGGAAATAAAAAAATATTGTGATAGTAGAAATATGTTGCACCTCAACGGCTTCAATAAAAAACGCTTTAAAAGGAGGAGCCTCGAGATTGGAACTTTGCGAAAACTTAGGGGTAGACGGGCTTACTCCGTCTAGTTTTTTTTTGAAGCAGGTTTTAAAATTTACTTCAATTCCTATACATGCGCTAATTCGCCCAAGGACTGGAAATTTTGTCTACAATTCTCAGGAAGTTAAAACCATAGCTGCACAAATTGAAAAGGCTAAATCAATAGGTGCAAAGGGAATTGTTATTGGAGCTTTGAATGAAGATAATTCACTTCCTGTAATGATTTTAAAAAATTGGGTGCAATTGGCCAAACCTTTGGATTTAACATTTCACAGGGCCTTTGATAAAGTCATCAGACCAAAAGACTCATTAAAAAAAATAATTGATTTGGGCTTTGACCGGATATTGACATCTGGTCAGGAATCTACTGCCTATAGTGGATTAAAATTATTAGTTGAGCTCCAAGAAATAGCAGATGATCAATTAGTGATCATGCCAGGAGGGGGAATTAATGATCAAAATTGTGAATTTTTTTTTCAAGTAGGTTTTAAAGAGGTTCACCTGTCTGCAAAGGGGAATGAAAAAACGATTGATGGGGAACCCATATCTGATTTAGTAACGATAGAAAAAGTGGTTTCGTTGGCCTCAAAATTCAAATAAGAATTGTAAGAAAATATTGCTAATCTAGTAGTTAATCAGTTGCTTTTTCGAGTAGTTCCATCATCACCTTAACTCCATCTTCATTTAGGTGTGCACCTTCATAAGCGTAAGTTTCAATCATCCCATTTTCACCATCGGTCACGACACAGAAATAACCTAAATAATAACCTTATTTTTAGCATAGTACTTTTTGATCATACCACTGAGCTTGGGAATCACTAAATCTTGATTCATCCTAGGTTTCCATTTATAATCTTTAGCAATAGTAACAGAGCACAAAATCACTTTAATAAAGTAGGCTTTGGCCAACTCCGTAAAGAAAAATATATCTCGCTACTATCTCAAAATCCTTTAAGGAGGTATTCCGAGCAAGATCATTGGTACCAGCCAATATAACCACAATTCTGGGTTGAAGTACCATCTTATCCTTACTAAGACGCAAAAGCGTTAGAGATGCACTATGACGACTCAGCCCACTATTTATTTAAGTTTATTTAAAAAATAATTTTGGAATATAGTACGGTCAGCTTTGAGTAATAGAGTTCCAAAAAAATAAATCTACCCTCGTTTTTATCCAATAGTAACTCCTCGTTTTTGGTATTGTAATAAATTAATATTCGCCCATTCCGTATGGGCTAAAACACTAGCCAAATAAATACCCTCTAGTAATTTTTTTTTATTGGAAGAAGTTTACATAATAAATACTATTAAAGAAACAAGGATAAACTTTTTCATCGAATATTTATTCTTCATCTGGGTTTCTAATATTTTCAATAAGTTTTTGTATATCCTCACTAGGAGCAGGGGTAAATTTTGAAATGACAAGGGATACCACAAAATTGACCAACATGGCAAAAGAACCAAATCCCTCAGGAGAAATGCCAAGCCACCAATCTTGTTCGCCACCTCCACCAAACCATCCAAACTTAAATTTAGTCATGTAGAATAGCATAAGTAAAATACCTACAATCATACCTCCTACAGCTCCTTCTTTATTCATTTTTTTACTAAAAATTCCCATTACAATAGCCGGGAAAAATGAGGCAGCAGCCAACCCAAAAGCAAGAGCAACGGTTGCGGCAACAAAGCCGGGTGGATTTATACCAAAGTATGCGGCCAATATAACGGCTCCAACAGCAGATAATCGAGCTGCAATCAATTCCCCTTTTTCACTTACATCAGGTTTAATCATTTTTTTGATCAAATCGTGGGAAACAGAAGAGGATATAACGAGTAATAGTCCCGCGGCTGTGGAAAGAGCTGCTGCAAGTGCCCCAGCAGCCATGATGGCGATTACCCAATTAGGTAAATTGGCAATTTCGGGATTGGCCAATACCATGATATCTGCATCCACTTTTAATTCATTTATTTTGGGATCGGCCACATATTGAACCAAACCATCTTGGTTTTTATCTTCATAAGAAATAAGGCCCGTAGCCTCCCACTTTTCAAACCAATCGGGCAGTGAGGCGTGTACTTGATTGCTAACAGTCTCTATTAAATTGGTTCGGGAAAATACTGCCACAGCAGGAGCTGTAGTGTACAAAATAGAAATAAAAAGCAAGGCCCATCCAGCTGATTTTCTGGCATCGCTTACTTTTTTTACAGTAAAAAATCTAACAATAACATGCGGTAAACCCGCTGTTCCAACCATCAAAGCCGCCGTGATAAAAAAAACGTCTAGGGTAGATTTTTGACCCAAGGTGTATTCGTGAAAACCGAGTTGCCTATGAAGTCCATCTAGCTTGTCCAGCAGATAAACACCATCATTGCCTGACGATCCAAAACCAATTTGAGGGATCACATTTCCTGTTACAATCAAAGAAATGAATATGGCGGGCAACATAAATGCAAAAATCAATACGCAGTATTGGGCAACCTGTGTATAGGTAATTCCTTTCATTCCTCCCAATACGGCATAAAAAAGAACGATCAACATACCTATAAGTACTCCAGTAGTGATATCTACCTCTAGATATCGAGAAAACACAACACCGACCCCACGCATTTGTCCTGAAATATAGGTGAAGGAGACAATCAATGCGCAGAATACTGCAACTCCGCGTGCGACGTTGGAATAATAACGATCACCGATAAAATCAGGTACGGTAAATTTTCCAAATTTTCTCAAATAAGGTGCCAATAGTAGTGCTAATAGCACATAACCACCCGTCCAACCCATCAAATAAACCGATCCGTCGTAACCGTTAAAAGATATAATTCCTGCCATAGAAATAAAGGAAGCAGCAGACATCCAGTCAGCCGCTGTGGCCATCCCATTGGCAATAGGGTGAACTCCTTTACCCGCAATATAAAACTCACCAGTAGAGGATGCTCTAGTGATTATAGCAATAGTAATGTATAAAGTAAAACTAAGACCTACAGCAATCCAAATCCAATATTGTAACTCCATTATTTATGGCTTTTAAATTTTTTATCCAAACGGTTCATCAGGAATATATAAACGAAAATCAAGATTACAAAAACATAAATTGATCCCTGCTGGGCAAACCAAAAGCCAAGTTTAAATCCGCCAATATGGAATTGATTGAGAGTGTCAACCAAAAGAATACCGAATCCGAAGGAAACCGTAAACCAAACAGATAAAAGGATCATTAAGTATTTCAAATTAGTTTTCCAATAAGTATTTTGATTATTCATTGTTTTGTTTAGTGGCCTAATATACAAATAATGCCGACCTATTATAATTGGTTTTTTTAGAAACAAAAAACTTACAATTTGATATAAATTTTCCTCTTATACAATTGATATGTTGGTAACCAAATAACGATTACGTAAAACAATGCGTAGGATAAGGATGCTATCTTTGGAGCTACTCCAAGGGCTATGGCTTGTTCCACAAATGCTGTACTGAGGGAAATTCCCCACAGTTTTTCGCTGTAAAAAACTGTGTAAAGTAGTCCAGCCAAAGTATAGGCAAATATAGCATTAACTCCAAAGACAGTGGCAAAATTGAATTTTGCGGATTGGTCTTTAATATCTATAAAATAAACAAAGAAGGCCAGCAGCAAGCAGCTGATTCCTCCCAACATTAAGGTAAAAGAAGTACTCCAAATACTTTTGTTTAATGGCATAAGGTATTGTGAAAAATCTCCCAAAATAAGGAGGGTGGCTGCCATAAGAAAAAGTTTTAAAAGCTTGTCTTTTAGAGTTTTTTTGGACACCAAGACAAACCCTGCGATCATCCCTATTATTCCTGTCACAATCGCAGTAGAGGAGCTGAGTATCCCCTCTGGATCCCATGTTTTTTTCCACAAATAACCGGGTAAGTAATTTTGATCCAAATAATTGGCCCAGTTTTTTCCTGGTTCACTCAAATCGGGCATACCAATGCCAGGTACTGGGAGATATTTCATGACCAACCAATAGAGTACAAGAATGACAGAGGCGATGATCAATTGAGTCTTTCTTTTGGTATACAAAAAAATTAAAGCACATACCATGAAGACACAAGCAATACGTGGCAATACACCCACCCATCGAATTTGTTCAAAATCAAAGGAAGGCCACAACCATAAAAAGAGTCCTACTAAATAAATTTTTAAACTGCGTAGTAATACTTTTAGAACTAATTGTCTTCTAGTCAGTCCTTTTTCACTTTGTTTGGTCAGTGACAGAACGATAGAGACCCCTACAATAAATATAAAAGTCGGAAAAATGTAATCTGTAGGTGTTACACCGTTCCAATCTGCATGTAAAAGAGGTGCATAAACATGATCCCAGGAGCCTGGATCGTTCACGATGATCATTAAAATGATGGTCAAACCCCTCAAGATATCAAGAGATAAGATTCTTTCGTTTGATTTTTCCATAATACGTTATTTAAGGTATTTTAAATGTAATGAAAATGGGTGAATCAGAAAAAGGAGTTTTCGACTCAAATACTAAATATTGCAATTATGAAAATTCCTTATTTCTTTTGTAAAAGCCATTAAGCACTAAGCCAAAAATGATTAATATCATTCCAAGTACACTATAAAAGGTATATACATCCATAAAAACCAATACTCCAAAAGCCAGGGAGAAGATCACCTCAACAAACTTAAAAGGGGCAATTTTGTAGGCCGGGCCAATCTGAAAAGCTTGGGTCATCAATATTTGAGCAATCAAACCAAATAACCCTAACAAGATAAAATAAAGCCATTCTGTCGCCTGAGGCGTTTTCCATTCAAAGAAGCTACCCGAAGCCCCGACCAAGGTGGCTGTAAGCATAAAGTAATTTATGATGACCATATAATGGTCCTTGGAACCAATCTTCGAAATCAAAATATAAGTGATAGCAGAGGTCAGGGAGGAAAGTAGAATGATTCCCAATCCAAAAAAATCGACGGTAGTATCAAAACCTTTTACCAAAACGACCCCAAGAAAGGAAATGCAAAAAAAGACCCATTGAATGAGTTCGATTTTTTCTCCCAAAAATAAAATGGCCAAAAGCGCAACAAACAAAGGGGCAGTGTAGCGCAATGTCACAGCCGAACCCAATGTCATAAAATGAAGAGCCATAAAAAACAAAACCATTGAAATTGTACCGGTAAAACCTCTCAGTAATAATAGTTTTTTTTGATTACCCCAAAGCGGTATTTTCCAGTAGATTATAAAACTCGTAGTAAAAACAAGAGTACCAAGAGATCGAAAAAAAACCAATTGAAAAGCACCAAAGTCTTTAAGGTATTTTACCATAGTACTCATCATAGCAAAAAACAAAGTACTCAACAGCATGTAAATAACGGCCTTCTGACTTTTCAAAATAAAATTTTGGTAAAGATCACCATCTTTATCGGGTATAAGAAATTTATTCAATAGCTTTACACCCTACTAAACCAATTGATTCTTCTTTTGCTTCTGCAAACCAATGTTCCCTATCTGAGTCTTACTTTTACAATCGCATTGGTAGTAGCTTTATTGTTGGGTATGGCAAAGTCGGGCATCAAAGGATTGGCGGTATTGATCGTTACGGGTTTAGCGTTGGTTTATGGGGCCAAAGAATCGACGGGAATTTTGATGCCCTTGTTGATCTGTGGGGATATTTTAGCTGTAGTCTATTACAAGAGTCATGTAAAGTGGGTCTATCTAATCAAACTTTTACCATGGATGGTACTTGGAGTATTGGTAGGGGTAGTTTTGGGTAAAGATTTACCGGAGGATATTTTTAAATCGGGTATGGCCATCATCATTCTTATAAGTGTAATAATGATGTATTATTGGGAACGAAATAAAAATAGAAAGGTGCCTAATCACTGGAGTTTTGCTGCTTTGATGGGAATAATGGCAGGTTTTACCACCATGGTGGGTAATCTGGCTGGGGCGTTTTCAAATATATATTTTCTTGCAATCAGATTACCTAAAAATGAGTTTATTGGAACTTCCGCTTGGTTATTCTTTATCATTAATTTGTTTAAAGTTCCATTTCATGTCTGGTCATGGGGTACGATCAACTTGACATCAGTTCAGATTAGTTTGAGTTTGATTCCAGGGGTTGTAATAGGTTTTGGCTTGGGTGTATTTATGGTCAAAAAAATAAATAACGACAAATACCGACAATTGATACTACTACTAACAGGACTGGGAGGCTTGACGATTTTATTGCAATGATTATTTGGCAACGTTTACCGCCCTTGTTTCCCTAATGACCGTTACCTTTACTTGACCTGGATAGGTCATGTCTGTCTGTATTTTTTGGGAAATCTGAAAAGACAGCTCAGCCGACTGATCGTCTGATACCTTTTCGCTTTCTACAATAACCCGGAGCTCCCTGCCCGCCTGAATTGCAAACGCTTTATTTACGCCATTAAAATCGTAAGCAATATTTTCCAGATCTTTTAATCTTTGTACGTAGCTATCGAGTACCTGTCGTCTGGCTCCAGGTCGGGCACCGGAGATGGCATCACAAACCTGAACAATAGGAGACAATAATGAGGTCATTTCAATTTCATCGTGGTGGGCACCAACAGCGTTGCAAACTTCTTTTTTCTCTCCATATTTCTCAGCCAACTCCATCCCTAAAATAGCATGGGGGGTTTCTGTTTCTTCCTCAGGAACTTTTCCGATATCATGAATTAGTCCAGCGCGTTTGGCGAGTTTTGGGTTCAAACCTAATTCTGAAGCCATAATACTACATAATTTAGCAACTTCTCGAGAATGCTGCAATAGATTTTGACCATAAGAAGAACGATACTTCATACGTCCGATAATCTTAATAAGTTCAGGGTTAAGTCCATGAATTCCCAATTCGATTACAGTTCTTTTTCCAACTTCTATAATTTCATTATTGATTTGCTTGGATGTTTTATTAACTACATCCTCAATTCTGGCAGGATGAATTCTCCCATCAGTTACCAGTCGATGCATTGACAAACGGGCGACCTCTCTTCTTACAGGATCAAAACAAGATAGAATAATGGCCTCTGGGGTATCGTCAACAATGATTTCAACGCCAGTGGCTGACTCAATGGCACGAATGTTTCTCCCTTCTCTACCAATTATTCTTCCTTTTACATCGTCAGAATCCAAATTGAAAACAGATACACAATTCTCAATAGACTCCTCAGTTCCAATGCGCTGAATGGTATTTATAATAATTTTTTTGGCCTCTTGCTCTACAGTAAGTTTGGCCTCCTCCAAACTTTGTTGTGCAAAGGCTAAAACTTCAGATTGTGCTTTCTTTTTTAAAGAATCTTTCAATTGATTTTTAGCATCATCGGCAGATAGACCAGAAATAGTCTCTAGTTTCTCAATTTGAATTTTATGGGAAATATCAATCTCCTTTTGTTTCCTGTCCAATTTATCCAATCTTTTTCGAATGAATTCATTTTTTTGTTCTAGTGAATGAGACAGATTTTTATTGCGATTGAGATCATTGTTGAGTTTGTTTTCTTTTTCTCTCAATCTACTTTCAACTTCTGATATTTTCTTTTCGCGCTGAAAAATGACTTTCTCGTGCTCTGATTTCAATTCGATAAATCGTTCTTTAGCTTGAAGCATTTTTTCACTTTTAATGCGGTCGGCTTCTATCCTGGCTTGGTTGAGAATATCCTTTGCCTCAGTATTGGCATCCTCTAGCTGTTTTATATTTTTTCTCCGTTGAAAAAAAATACCTAATCCAACTCCAGTCAGTGAAGCGAGGATTAGAAATATGATGATATTGGTGCTTATTTCCATTTGATTTGTTTTATTAATTAAAAAAGCCTGCATCAGCAGAGATTTTTTGTATAAACTCCTAAATAAACAGGTTTGAGGCTACACAACTGATCAAGGATCTGCTCACGACAGCTTGCTTTTACAATCATAACTCACCTCTTCTAATTAAAGCTCGTTGAGTTTATCAAAAAAATTACTAATACAGGCAGTATGTATTATATTTAAAGAACTTAATAATTCGAAAGATGTAAATCGATTAATTCAATTAATTCATTGGTTTTGATTGAAGCGTCATCTACAATAGTATTTTTTTTAAGCTGATTTTCCAATTGTGCGGCATATTGAAGGGCACACATGGCCAAAACATCCTGTTTGTCACGAACCGCATAATTTTGCTCCAGCTGTTTAGTCATGTCGTGAATTTTTTTTGCTGAAACCCTTAACGAAGTCTCTTGATCCGGTGTTATGGTAAGCGGGTATACCCTATCGGCTACTGTTAATTTTATTTTTAACTTTTCACTCATGATTATCGGATATCTGAGAGCTGGTGAATACAAAAATCTACTTCTTTTATTAAACTATTAATTTTACGCTTTGTGATCGCTTTACTTTCTTTACTGCCTAATAATGAATTAACCATCTTCAAGGATTGATTCTCCTTTTTTAGTTCTGATATCCGTGTCTTTAACGAAGAAGATTCTTGCTCTAAGTCTTGATTATCTGTTTCCAACTGATTGATCAACAGATGATTTTCCTTTAGTTTGTTAAGTAGCTGAACAATTCTTTCTTCTAAAACATCAAAATTATTCATTAGAACTTTAATTTAAATAGTCAAATCATTTCTGCACAAATTTAAGGAATCCCGTTGAGAATATAGTCTTCTGACATTTATTAAATAAACTTTAACAGCTAAATTATAATCAATGATCAGGGAAAAATTATCACATTATAGATCGCTTATTGAACAAACAAATCATAAAGTAGTATAAGCATCTTCCATCTTTAAAGTTGGTTTGATAATTAAATTTTTTTTTGATTATAAAATCCTCACCAAAATTCTTAATTATTCTGATAAAAATTAAATCATTGAAAGTTTTATAAGGGTTGCCAAAACTGACCAGATGAAACTTGATTATAAGATAAGGCTCTCTGTAAGTTCTTCATAAGTGTATGAAAAGTGAAAAGGCCAATAAAGGTATTATACAGCCTATAAAAATGAGGAACAAGAAAAACAATCTGAAGATAAATAAAAGACTGGACAAACAAAAAAGAGTTGAAATTTTATTTATTAAGTGTTGTAAAAAAACCTCTTTCGAGCTGTAAAAGTTATCCTGTTAAAAATGTATTTTTGTTCCACTACTAAGTTGAAATGAGAAAAAAACTAATTATCCAATTATTAACGATCAGCCTATCATCGTTTTTATGGGGTCAAAAAAAAACGAAATGGATTCCTCCTCTTGATATTCCGTTCTCTTTATCTGGAACATTTGGTGAGCCAAGAAGTACACATTATCACCTGGGTGTGGACATTAAAACACAAGGGAAACAAGGTTGGGAGGTAAAAAGTGTTGCCCCAGGATATATAAGCAGAATAAGAGTTTCCATTGGAGGATATGGGAAAACCTTATATATAAATCACCCGGATCAAACGACATCAGTCTATGCACATTTGAAAAAATTTTCACCTAAAATAGAAGCATACCTCAAATCCAGTCAATACAAAAAGAAATCCTACATAATTCAAAAATTTCCCGAAAGACATGAGTTTTCTATAAAAGCTGGAGAGGTGATTGGTTACTCAGGAAATACAGGAAGTTCCTCAGGTCCACACTTACATTTTGAAATTAGAGACACTAAAAGTCAAAAACCACTGAACCCATTACTTTTTAACCTTCCTGTAAAAGATAGTCAACGCCCCCAAATTCAAAAGCTTTACTTGTTTTATCATGAGGATAATTCCATAACTACCCCATCGGAATCAATCCCTCTTCAAAAAGTTAATGACAGCAGCTACTCTACACCTTTAATAAAAACATTAGGAAAAATAGGTCTTGGCATCCAAATGTATGATCGACAGGATCTGAGTTATAGTAAAAATGGGATTTACAAGGCGCAAATTAAAGTAAATGGAAAAAGTATTGTGGAATACAAATTCGATGAACTTAACTACTCGGATTCTAAAAAATTATTCATTAACGTAGATTACGCCACTTTCAAGAAAGATAAAAGAAAAATACAGAAAATGTTTTTTCAAAACCACCAACCGCTTACCTTCATGAAGTTAATACATAAAGAAGGGCTTTTTGATGTTCAATTGGGAAGATCTTATCTGGTTAAGTTAGTTTTAGAGGACTTTTCTGGCAACGCTGCTCATATTGAAATGTATTTAGAAGGGGCTAAAAGAAAAATTCAAAACAAATTATTAGATGGTAAACTCATTGAACCACATTTGGACTACCAAATTAGACTTAATAAAAAGGAGATCTATTTTCCTAAAAAAACCTTTTTTGGTAAAGCCATTATACAAATAGAACAAGACGAAAAAATACTTAGCATAGGACCTAATCTATTTCCTTTCAATAATCCATATGAGATTAGGTTCGAGTTTGATGAGGAGGATAGCTTAAGACTGAGACAAACCTTTATCGCCAAAAAAAAGGATCAGAAACTATATTTTCTACCCACTACCTTCAAAGGCGGCAACCTGGAAACAAAATTAATGGACATGGGTGAATTTACACTGAGTCGTGATAGTATCCCCCCAAAAATAGTTCCATCCAATTTTAAAACGAATCAATGGCTGAGTAATTTCAAGGTTTTAAAGGTTAAAATTTCTGACGATTTCTCTGGAATCAAATCATACAATGGATCGATTAATGGAGAGTGGGTTTTATTTGAATATGAACCAAAAAAAAGAATGCTAACCTATGATTTTTCGGATAAAACTTTTGAATTATCAAAGCACGATTTGCTACTTAAGGTAGAGGATAATGTGGGAAATAAAACCATTTACGAGACAACTTTTTTTAGAAAGTACGCTCTGGAATAATTCAGTATTATTTTTTTAACTCAGACAGTGATTGAATAACGTAATCTACCTCATCTTTAGTGTTGAAGAATGAAAAAGAAAAGCGCAAAGATGGAAGTTTTTTTATAATATCAGAACGTACAAGGTTATTCAAAACATGAGAACCAGAGTCTGCCCCAGCCTGACAAGCACTTCCCTTTGAACAAGCGATTCCTTTGATGTCAAGGTGAAAATCAAGTAGATGTGATTTTGAATTCTCAAGAGGCAATCCTACATTGACGACCGTGTAGGAACTTCTCTCCAAGTTTTCAGAAAGTCCGTTGAAATGGGCTTCGGGAAAAAGTACTTTTAGTTTTGTGATAAAGTATTTTTTTAATCCTAAAATATAGTCTCGTTCTTCATCTAAGTTTTCATAAGCGATTTCAATCGCTTTTTGTAAGCCTACAATATTATGAACAGACTCGGTTCCTGCTCTTAATCCTCTTTCTTGCGGTCCTCCGAGAATAAAGGGATCTAGTCCTGTGTTTTTCCTTATAAAAGAAAAACCAATGCCCTTAGGACCGTGAAATTTGTGAGCTGCTGCTGCCATAAAATCAATGGGCTGTGATTTTAGATCAAATAAATAATGTCCAACTCCTTGAACTGCATCTGTGTGAAAATAGGCTCCTTTAGATTTACAAAGTATTCCTACTTTATCTAAATCGAGCAAATTTCCAATCTCATTGTTGATGTGCATCAAACTAACCAGCTTTAGCGAGTCATCTCGATCCAATAATATTTCTAAATGATCCAAATTTGGGGACCCACTTTGATCCAGATCTACAAACCGAATATTGACACCCTCTCTCTCCAAATCCTCTAATACGTGTAATACTGCGTGGTGTTCCACTCTAGAAGATATGATTGTTTTTACACCTAAATTTTTTACGGCACAACGTAGTACCATATTATCAGATTCTGTGCCTCCAGAGGTGAAAATAATCTCCTGCGCCTCGCAATTTAAATACCCAGCAATGCTTTTTCTTGCCGTTTCAAGCGCTGATTTAGCAGTTCTACCAAAGCCATGAAGAGAGGAAGGGTTACCATAATTATAGGTCATGCTCTGGGTAATCGACTGAATTACCTCACTCCGCATGGGGGTTGTAGCCGCATTGTCGAAATATACTTTCATGTATTATGGCCTATTCAACTGCAGCGTGTTAACTGTCAGGTTCAAATATTTTTAGGGTTTCTATAATAATTTTAACACATTCAAGTAGTTGGTCCTCGTTAATTACAAGAGGTGGGGCAAAACGAATGATGTTACCATGGGTAGGTTTAGCCAAAAGACCATTATCACGAAGTTTTAAACAGATGTTCCAGGCAGTATCACCTTGTGGAGTATCATTAATAACGATTGCATTCAATAGACCTTTTCCTCTTACCAGTTTAACAAGTTTAGTTTCTTTTATGAATTCTTCTATTTGTGCTCTAAAAATTTTTCCTAAGTAGTAAGCATTTTGAGTTAATTTCTCATCTATTATTACTTTTAGAGCAGCAGAGGCGACTGATGCAGATAATGGATTACCCCCAAAAGTGGAGCCATGCTCTCCTGGCTTGATACACATCATTATTGGATCATCACACAATACCACTGAAACGGGTAAAACTCCACCCGATAAAGCTTTTCCTAATACAAGAATATCAGGACGAGCTTCCTCGTAATCTGTAGCTAACATTCTCCCTGTTCTACCAATACCAGTTTGAATCTCATCAGCAATCATCAAGACATTATATTTGCTACAGAGTGTTCTGACCTTTTTTAAATAACCCTCATCAGGAACGATTACACCGGCTTCACCTTGAATTGGCTCAAACATAAATCCCACACAATTGGGATCACTTAATTTTTTCTCTAAAACATGTATATCATTGTAAGGAATTATTTCATATCCTGGCATGAAGGGTCCAAAACCATTATATGATGTAGGGTCAGTTGAACTTGAAATTGCAGCCAGTGTTCTTCCCCAAAAATTACCTTCTGGGAAAATAATTTTAGCAGCATTTTTTTTAATTCCTTTGATCTCATAACCCCATTTTCTTGCTAATTTCACTGCAGTCTCTCCTGCCTCTACACCAGAATTCATAGGTAAACACTTATTGTAACCGAAAAGATCTGTAAGAAACTTCTCAAAACCTCCAAGGACATTGTTGTGAAACGCTCTCGAGGTTAAGGTCAACTTTGAAGACTGATTTTGAAGGGCATCTATTATTTTGGGATGGCAGTGACCTTGATTAACTGCTGAATAAGCAGATAAAAAATCGTAATATTTTTTGCCGTTAATGTCCCAAAGAAAAACTCCTAAACCCCTCTCTAATACAACAGGCAAAGGTTTGTAATTATGGGCACCATGTTTGGCCTCCAAATCCAGGTAATAACCCTCAAGTGACTCTTGTGAAGTGTTCATCATATGTCTCCTTCCTACTTAATGAAAATGGAATAGTCCAATGCAAAAATAATAATATAATTGTACTTTAAAGTATTCACCTTTGTTAGATAGGTTATAATCGAATTCTTTTTGATGGTTAATAAGATTTCTGTTAAAAGGTTAAAAAAAACAACACTATTTTTGCAATATGAGTAAAAAATTCATTCCAGAACATTTTAAAAACTTGGAAGTAGAGGATATAACTGCACGTGGAAAGGGAGTGGTTAAATCAAAAGAGGGTAAAGTTATTTTTGTATCTGGAGTTATTCCTGGTGATAAAATTAGTGTAGAGACCTTCAAAAAAAGACAAGGATATTTTGAGGGCAAATTGATTGATATAAATGAACCATCTAAAGATCGTATTACTCCAGAATGCAAACATTTTGGAATTTGTGGGGGATGTAAATGGCAAAATATGAGTTATGAGTCACAACTACTATTTAAACAAAAACAAATACTTAATAACCTTCAGAATTTATCAGGAATGGTTTTACCGGAGATTGAACATATTCTATCGGCACCTAAAGCTTATTTTTATCGTAATAAAATGGAATATGCTTTTTCCAGTCAAAGATGGTTAACTGCAAAGGAGATTTCTGATAAGTCGAAAAAAATAGAGAGAAAAGGTTTGGGTTTTCACAAAGCGGGAATGTGGGATAAAGTTGTCGATATTCATGAATGTTATTTACAACCTGAACCTGCAAATGAGATCCGAAACAGCATTAAGTCTTTTGCATTAGAAAATGAGCTTGAATTTTTTAACCCCAGGAAACAAGAAGGGTTTTTGAGAAGTCTGATGATTCGCAACTCGGATTGTGGAGATTTCATGGTTTTGATTCAGTTTTTTAAAGAAAATAAATCCCAAAGTGAAGCTCTTATGGATCACTTGAAAAAGCATTTTAAAATAGCTTCACTTCTTTATTGCATCAATTCAAAGGTCAACGATACACTTTATGACCAGGAAATCATATGCTATGATGGTAAAAGTTATATAACAGAGGAGATGGAAGGGCTTCATTTTAAAATTAATGCCAAGTCTTTTTTTCAAACAAACACAAAACAGGCACACGAGCTTTATAAAATTGCGAGAGATTTTGCAGGACTCAAAGTCGATAAAATAGTTTACGATTTGTATACTGGTACAGGAACAATTGCCCAATTTGTGGCTAAAGATTGTTTTAAAGTGGTAGGTGTAGAATCTGTTCCTGAAGCAATAGAGGCAGCGCAATCAAATGCAAAAGATAATGGAATTAAAAATGCTTTTTTTGAAGTAGGTGATATGCGTAAAGTTTTTAATCAAGACTTTATTACTCGACATGGAAAAGCAGATGTAGTGATTACTGACCCCCCCAGAAATGGAATGCATCCAGATGTTGTAAAACAGTTGTTATTATTGAAACCCGAAAAAATCGTTTATCTGAGTTGTAACAATGCAACACAAGCAAGGGATTTATATCTTATGAAGGAAAAATATAAATTGGTTCGCTCTAGAGCTGTGGATATGTTTCCACAAACACAACATGTAGAAAATGTCGTACTTTTAGAAAAGATTTAAGTCAATGAATCCCCGAAGTTTAAATTTCCTATTTATACTGCTATTATTTTCTTGTGAAAAAGATGATATCTGCCTAGAAGGAACACCTGCTACACCTAGAATGATAATTTTATTTAAGGATTTCGAAAATCCTAAGGTTAAGAAAGTCGTCGAAGATCTATTAATAAGGGGTTTGGGTCTTGTAGATAGTCTTACAACATTCTCGGGTGATTCTATTGCCGTTCCATTACGAAACAGCTTTGAATTTACCCAATACGAATTTACACTGACTACCTCCTCGCCCACCTTACTCAGTGATTCCTTACAAATCAATCACAAACAATTTGATACATATATGAGTCGTGCCTGTGGCTACAAATCTACCTTTGTATTGGAAAATCCCAATTACTATAATCTTACTCAAGGAACGGGTTGGATTAAAAGTATTGAAAAAATAAGAGATACACTTTCAGATGAAACAAGTTCACATTTGGCTATTTATCATTAACTTCTTCATTCCCTTAACTTGGAGCAATTCTCAAGAAGTCAAGGAGGAGAGGAATGATGGTGAGGTGATTGACGCACTTATGAAGAGGATGGAGAAAAAACCCCATACCATTCGTTTTGGCATAGATCTTTCAAAACCCGTAATGGCCCAAATTGATAAGGACTATTTTGGTTTGGAACTAGTAGGAGATATCAGGCTGTTCTCAGAGTTTTACGGAGCGATGGAGATCGGGAACGAAAAAAAAACTCAGCAATCTGAACGGATCAATTTTACCACTACTGGAACCTATTTAAAACTGGGTTTTGATTACAATATGTATAAAAACTGGAAGGGAATGAATAATGCTATTTACTTAGGTATGCGCATTGGAAACAGTTTTCATAAACAGCAGGTAAATGGGTATGAACCATACCAGATAGATCATTATTGGAATACAGGAGTAATCAAACATGGCCCTGAAATCAGAGAACAAGATGCACTTTCTGCAAGATGGGTAGAAGTTGTAGCAGGTATTAAAGTTAAAATGATTAATAATATATATATGGGTTTAAGTCTTAGACTCAATCGTCTGATGAGTGACACTAGCCCTTCCAACTTTGATAATTTGTATATTCCAGGATTTAATAAGAAAACAGATGAGAATGTTTGGGGAGCAGGCTTCAATTATTCCCTATCTTACGCTATTCCAGTTAAACTTTAGTCTTTGGTTGGCTTATTTTCATGATCCTTGATCTTGTGTATTTTTTTAGTTCCCTCATATATAGGAAATAAACACAATCGAGTTTCCAGCTTTCCATTGAATAGTTTAATTTTTCTACTCGGACGAAGTCTGATAAACTTTAGAGCTTCAAAATTTGAGCTTATTATCCAGGCATGGGTATTTGGGTAAGAGCGTTTTAGTGTATCACCAAAATGCTGATATAATAAATTGATGTTACCCTCCAAACGTTCTCCATAGGGTGGATTGGTTAATAAATGGAGAGGAGAATTACCCATTTTCTGAGAATTAAAAAAATTAGCTCTATTTACTTTTATAAAATCCTCAAGACCTGCATTTTTAATATTGTTTATTGACTTTCCAACAGCTGAGGGAGCCTTGTCAAAACCATAGATTTTTCCGACAGGTGAAATGACTCTATTGAGCTGCGATGTCTTTATTTTGTCAAAAAGGGTTTGATCCCAGTCTTCCCATTTTTCGAAAGCAAACTCATTGCGATTAAGGTTGGCGGGTATTTTACAAGCCATCATAGCCGCCTCTATCAAAAACGTTCCACTACCGCACATTGGATCCACGAAGTCGGTTCTTTCATCCCAGCCTGAGAATTGAATGATACCAGCTGCCAATACCTCGTTGATGGGTGCAATATTGGTTAGGGATCTATAGCCTCTGTGATGCAGGGAACGGCCGGAAGTATCAAGGGACAAACTGCATTTTTGATGAGAAATATGGAGGTGTAATCTAATATCAGGATGACGCTTATTCACTGAAGGCCTTTTTCCAAAATCTTTTTTGAATCGGTCCACTATGGCATCTTTACACCGCTGTGATATATAAAGTGAGTG
>CACLQG010000002.1:0-12500 GCA_902609035.1 uncultured Bacteroidota bacterium | reverse complement strand
ATTACAGAAAATCAACCCAAATTGAAGCTTTTAATTATAAATTATGAATTTAAACTTAATGTAGTCTCGGGCAGACTCGAACTGCCGACCTCTACATTATCAGTGTAGCGCTCTAACCAGCTGAGCTACGAGACTCTACTTGTTGGGTAATTTTTACAATAAAAAAATGACAGCTAAGCGATTAGAAATTAACTTTAAGCCTGTGTTTGTTGTATTGTCGTCTTTCTGCTTGTGTGCTAAATTACTCTAGCAAACAAGCCTCTAGAAAGGAGGTGTTCCAGCCGCACCTTCCGGTACGGCTACCTTGTTACGACTTAGCCCCAGTTACTAGTTTTACCCTAGGCAGCTCCTTTCGGTCACCGACTTCAGGTACCCCCAGCTTCCATGGCTTGACGGGCGGTGTGTACAAGGCCCGGGAACGTATTCACCGCATCATGGCTGATATGCGATTACTAGCGATTCCAGCTTCACGCAGTCGAGTTGCAGACTGCGATCCGAACTGAGACCGGCTTTGAAGATTCGCTCCTACTCGCGTAGTGGCTGCTCTCTGTACCGGCCATTGTAGCACGTGTGTAGCCCAGGACGTAAGGGCCGTGATGATTTGACGTCATCCCCACCTTCCTCTCGGTTTGCACCGGCAGTCTCGCTAGAGTACCCAACACAACTTGCTGGCAACTAACGATAGGGGTTGCGCTCGTTATAGGACTTAACCTGACACCTCACGGCACGAGCTGACGACAACCATGCAGCACCTTGTAAGTAGTCCGAAGAAAGGGTCATCTCTGATCCATGCAACTTACATTTAAGCCCTGGTAAGGTTCCTCGCGTATCATCGAATTAAACCACATGCTCCACCGCTTGTGCGGGCCCCCGTCAATTCCTTTGAGTTTCACTCTTGCGAGCGTACTCCCCAGGTGGGTCACTTATCACTTTCGCTTAGCCACTCAACACACCAATGTGCATCAAACAGCTAGTGACCATCGTTTACGGCGTGGACTACCAGGGTATCTAATCCTGTTCGCTACCCACGCTTTCGTCCCTGAGCGTCAGTATATTGTTAGTAATCTGCCTTCGCAATTGGTATTCTGTGTAATATCTATGCATTTCACCGCTACACTACACATTCTAACTACTTCACAATAACTCAAGTCTAGCAGTATCAAAGGCAGTTCTATCGTTGAGCGATAGGATTTCACCTCTGACTTATTAGACCGCCTACGGACCCTTTAAACCCAATGATTCCGGATAACGCTTGGATCCTCCGTATTACCGCGGCTGCTGGCACGGAGTTAGCCGATCCTTATTCTTACAGTACCGTCAGGTTAGTACACGTACTAACGTTTCTTCCTGTATAAAAGCAGTTTACAACCCATAGGGCCGTCTTCCTGCACGCGGCATGGCTGGATCAGAGTTTCCTCCATTGTCCAATATTCCTCACTGCTGCCTCCCGTAGGAGTCTGGTCCGTGTCTCAGTACCAGTGTGGGGGATCTCCCTCTCAGGACCCCTACCTATCGTAGTCTTGGTGAGCCGTTACCTCACCAACAAACTAATAGGACGCATGCCCATCTATTACCATCTAAATTTTCCTTTGTCTCACAGGAGTGAGTCAAATCGTATGGGGTATTATTCAAAATTTCTCTTGACTATCCCCCAGTAAAAGGTAGGTTGCATACGCGTTACGCACCCGTGCGCCGGTCGTCAGCGGATTGCAAGCAATCTCTGTTACCCCTCGACTTGCATGTGTTAAGCCTGCCGCTAGCGTTCATCCTGAGCCAGGATCAAACTCTTCGTTGTTGTTTTTTAATAATATTAACGAACATACAACTAATTGACTTTTGTCTCAAAATGGTTTCTAATTCGCTTCGTATCTATTGATACGCGCTGTCATTCTTATTTATATTTCAATGAACTTTTGCTTTTAAAAATAATTATTTCTATCAGCGGGTGCAAATATAAATTGCTTTTTTATAGTTTACACGCTTTTTTACCTTTTTTTTTGAAATATTTTAATGCTTAAAAAAATAATTTTGAGTCTGCTATTGACAACTATTTATTTATGGGTTTTTAACCCTTTTTTTTGGAATGAATTTTGGTTTATTTTCTTTCCAATAATTATACAAACTATCTATGTTATAATATAATGCCGTTTGTTGTCTCTCTAAGCTCCCATCAGAAAAAGCTCTC
Organism: uncultured Bacteroidota bacterium; assembly: GCA_902609035.1. The sequence goes on along the minus strand of CACLQG010000002.1, from coordinate 10,315 downwards.
TGTAAGATATCCTCAATGAGATAATCTTCATAATCCGAATTTGGATCATAGGTATCTTTTAAGGAAAGCTTAAACAACGATGCAGTGGTTTGATATACAAATGCCCTCCAACCATTGCGAAGTTCCTTTACCAAATCATGGGTAGTATTTCCGGTTTGACGATGAACTAACTTTATCAGTATACGACCTTGTGAACGTGAGAGTTTCTTAAGTTCCTTTTCAAATTCATCATAAATAAAATCCTCTACACGTTTTAAGTATAATCTTTTCTTCCTTTTTGATTTTATAGCCTCCAAGCGTTTTGTCAAAAGATTTAAACGATCTGATGCCATTTTTGCATAGGGATAAACCTTATGAGTTCTATGCCTCAATATAACATATCGCTTAGCTTCTTCATAATCATTGAAACGAAGGGGTTGAAATAAAACCACTTCCTTTAGCTTGATACTTGTATTGACAATGGTATCTCCTTCAATAACAAAATAGTCTGAAGGGGAAGGAATAAAATTTTGATCTTGAGCATTACCCCATGTAAATATAAAAAAAGCGATAATTAAAGTGGGTGTTTTCATCGTGTGCAAATTTAAGAATAAAAGCAGGGATAAAAATTTTCTATTAGGGACTTATGCTTATTTTAGCTTTTAAATTTCAAAAAAATAAAAATGAAATTATTGAATAAAAAATCCATCACTTTTTTGGAAGAATATCTCAATAATCCATCACCAACAGGATATGAATTGGAAGGCCAAAAAATATGGATAGATTACCTTAAACCTTATGTAGACACTTTCATTACCGATACTTATGGTACTGCCGTGGGAGTTATCAACCCAGATGCGCCATATAAGGTTGTCATTGAGGGTCATTCAGATGAGATCTCTTGGTATGTGAATTACATAACAGATAAAGGTTTGATTTATGTGGTCAGAAATGGTGGTAGTGATCATCAAATCGCTCCCTCCAAGTGGGTCAACATTCATACAAAAAATGGAATAGTAAAAGGAGTATTTGGATGGCCCGCCATTCATACTAGAAAACCCGGTAAAGAAGAATCCCCTAAACTCAACAATATTTTTATTGACATCGGTGCCAAAGACAAAAGAGAAGTTGAAAAAATGGGAGTACATGTTGGCTGTGTAATAACCTACCCAGATACTTTTAAAGTAATTAATAAAGATAAATTTATTTGCCGTGCTATAGACAACAGGGCAGGGGGTTTTATGATTGCAGAAGTAGGGCGTTTATTACATAAAAATAAGAAAGACTTGCCTTTTGGACTTTACATCACCAATTCGGTCCAAGAAGAAGTAGGGCTGCATGGTGCTGAGATGATTACCCAATCATTAAAACCAGATGTGGCTATAGTAACAGACGTTTGTCATGACACCACTACCCCAATGATCAACCAAAAGGAACAAGGTTATATCGAAATGGGTAGGGGGCCAGTGATTTCCTATGCGCCCGCCATACAAAATAAATTGAGAGAGCAAATAATCGAAACGGCAAAAAAACAAAAAATCCCTTTTCAAAGGTTAGCTTCCTCTCGATATACTGGAACAGATACGGATGCTTTCGCCTATAGTAATGGAGGTGTAGCTTCAGCATTAATTTCTTTACCTTTGCGATATATGCATACCACTGTTGAGATGGTTCATCGAAAAGATATTGAGAATGTTATTCGTTTGATTTACGAAACACTATTGACGATTGATCCCAAAAAAGGGTTTAGTTATTTTGAATAGAAGCTAAAATCGCTTTATTAAGAACCTTCACCACTGCTGGGCCTTCATATACAAATCCTGTGTAGAGTTGAATCAAATCAGCTCCAGCATTAAGTTTTTCAATGGCATCCTCGGGTTTGTGAATTCCCCCTACTCCAATTATTGGGAATGCTCTTTGACTTTTTTCTGAAAGAAAACGGATCACCTCTGTACTTTTTTTAGTTAATGGTCTTCCGCTAAGGCCTCCATTTTCATCTTTATTTTCAGATTGAAGACCTTCACGATTTAGTTTAGTATTGGTTGCAACGACTCCTGCTATTTTAGTAATTTTTACAATATCAATAATGTCCAGTAATTGCTCTTTCGTTAGATCAGGAGCAATTTTAAGTAGTATCGGTTTTGGTTTATCAGTCGTTTGATTGAGTTTTTGTAGCCTATTCAACAAATCTGTAAGTGGCTTTTTATCTTGTAAAGCTCTTAGGTTGGGGGTATTTGGTGAACTTACATTGACAACAAAATAATCCACATATAGATAAAGCGCCTTGAAACAATATATGTAGTCGTCTACTGCCTTATCATTGGGAGTGATTTTATTTTTACCAATGTTTCCTCCTATAATAATACTATTGTTTTTCCTCAACCTAGTAATGGCAGCTTCAACTCCTTCATTGTTAAATCCCATTCTATTGATCAATCCCTCGTCCTCTAGCAGACGGAATAAACGTTTTTTAGGATTGCCACTTTGGGGTTGAGGAGTCAAGGTCCCTATTTCTATAAATCCAAAACCAAAGTTGGAAAGTTCCCTGAATAATTTGGCGTCTTTATCAAAGCCAGCAGCCAGACCCACAGGATTTTTAAATTTTATACCAAATAATTCTTTTTCTAGTCTGGGGTGGTTGACTTGGTAAAGTGTTCGAATCAAAACAGGAAAACCAGGAATCTTATTTATAATTCGAATCAAGTAAAAAACAAAATGATGTACCCATTCTGGATCTCCTAGAAAAAGTATGGGTTTGATCAGATAACGATACATAATTGAATGTAAAAAAATACCCCATTTGCGGGATAAAATTATTTTTTTACTGGGTTGAGTTTTAGACTCATCTCTAGCGATAAGGCGGAGCGCTCAATTTTCAACTTTCCTGCCATGGTTTCAATCACACAAGTGTCGTCTTTGTCATTAAGATCCATAATCTTGGCATGGAGACCACTTTTTGTTACCACCCGATCACCTTTAGCCAGGTTTTTTATAAAATTCTTTTCCTTTTTTTGTCTACGTTGTTGAGGTAGTATAATAAAGAAAAAGAAAACCACCAACATTAAAAGTAAAAATGGCATTTGCCCGGAAAGTCCATCCATAGATTTTTTTAGTTTGTGCTGTTTTGCTGTTGACGGGCCTTAGCAGCATCATCACGTTGTTTTTGTTTTACAGGATCAGGAGTTACCATGGCTTTAATTCTCAATGTCTCACGACCATTGGAAGTGTTTGCTGATATGGTTACCGTTTTTTGCTGCATATTGGGTTTATTGCTAGAATCAAAGCTAACAAGAATTTCTCCAGATGCTCCAGGGGCTATGGGAGTGTTTTTTGGATAATTTGGTACTGTACAGCCACAGCTTCCTCTTGCATCAACAATTATCAAATCCGTTTGACCTGTATTGGTAAAGGTAAAAGTTGTTTGTACCGTTTCCCCTTCTTGAATCGTTCCAAAGTCGTGCATGCTTTTGTCAAAAGACATACCAGCAGTTGCAGTTGCAGCTTTGGATTCAGATTGGGCAGCTTTTTCTTGATCAACTTTTTTCGAAGCGCTTTCATTACAGCCTGTAGAATTGAGAACCATAGTGCAAACAAAAAATAAAGCAATTTTCCTCATTTTAATTTTTTAAAGTTTTCATCTTCAAATTTAGCAAAAAAACATTAAATCAATCCCCTACCAGCCTTATTTAATCGTCCAGATTCTTCAAAATCTTTGATTGTTTTATCCAAAATCCCGTTAATAAAAATATTACTTTTTGGTGTAGAATAGTCTTTAGATATTTCTATATATTCATTCATGGTCACTTTGGTTGGAATCGAGGAGAAATACAAAAGCTCGGCCATAGCCATTTTAATCATAATCCCATCCAAAACAGCAATTCTATCACTATCCCAGTTGGGAGTTCTGCCTTCCATTTCCTTTTGTAAAAGATCATTATTCGCTACGACCTTTTCCAACAACTCAATTGCAAATTTTGGATCTTCATCACCTATATTCATCTCTGGAAAACACAAGCTATTACTGTCACTAGGATCAATTTTATTCAAAATATTAAGTAAAAAAGTGTTCACTACGGGAAGGTCGTCAACCCATGTCAATTCAATATCTTCTATGTAGTCGTAAAATTGGTCAGAGGGAGCGACAATTTCTTTGAAAAAAAAAGCAATAATTGATCTGTCATCTTCCAAGGATGGAGATTCTATCTTAGAGTAGGCTTGAAATTTTTGACTCTCCAAGAGAATTTTAAAATTGGATATAATGTAATCAAAATCCAACTCCCAAAATTTGATTTTTCTTTTTTTTATATGTTGAATCAGAATCGGGTGCTGCGCTATAAAACTTAAAATTTTATTTTGAACAAGCTTCCCTAAATTAGGTTTAACAGTTTTTGATCTTAATTCCTTCTGCAAATTTTTTTGATTTTTAGCATGCTCATGAATTGATTTGAGAAAAGCCAAAAGAGTTAAGTATAGAGAAAAAGTGTTGAGATAGCTCTTTTTAAAAAAATCAACTTCTTTTCCCAGATTCCCTTCCCAGGTTTGTAAAAAGGAATACAAGGACTGCATTACTTTAATTCGCAGATGTCTTCGGGTTAACATATAGGGTACAACCAATATTTTTCATAAAAATAGCGCTTTAGTTTTAATTAATTTAACTAAAAAAACTTTTTGGATTTAAGAACAAAAGCATTTGTTTACCTTTGGTTTTTTATCAAACTGACCTATAGTCAAATTGATTAATGAGAGAGCTAAAGTACCTCAATAAATACTTAAAAAAATATTTTTTTAAAATCCTCCTAGGAATTCTTATAACAATTATTTCTAGGGTCTTTTCCTTATTTACCCCTCGATTAATTGGAAAATCTCTCACAGCTGTAGAAAATCATCTTTTGAATAATAATGGGTCGTTGGATGGACTCAAATCTTTATTACTTAATAACATATTAATCATAATTGGAGCAACCCTGCTATCAGGTTTTTTTACCTTCCTAATGCGACAAACAATAATCAATGTTTCGCGTTACATCGAATACGACCTTAAAAACGAAATTTTTCTTCATTATCAAAAGCTTACACAACGATTTTACAAGAATAACAGAACGGGAGACTTGATGAGCAGAATCAGTGAGGATGTGAGTAAAGTAAGGATGTATGTTGGGCCTGCCATAATGTACAGTATGAATACAATTACTTTATTTGTATGCGTCATCACTATAATGTTCAGTATTGACGCGAGGCTCTCCATTTACACTCTTATCCCACTTCCAGTTTTATCTTTCACCATATATAAACTAAGTAGGATAATCAACTCAAGAAGTACTCTAGTGCAAGAGATGCTCTCAAAATTATCATCATTTACCCAAGAATCTTTCAGTGGTATTTCTGTGATCAAATCCTATGGGCTGGAAACAAACACCTACAAAGGTTTCAAAAATATGGCAGGTGAAGCAAAAGAAAAAAATATGAATTTGGTCAAAGTTCAAGCTTGGTTTTTTCCAATGATGATACTTTTGATAGGACTGAGTAACCTTATCGTTATTTTTATTGGTGGTCAACAATACATGGATGGAATCATTGAAATAGGTGTATTGGCAGAATTCATAATTTACATCAACATGCTTACTTGGCCAGTCGCTGTTGTGGGTTGGATTACCTCCGTGGTTCAACAAGCTGAGGCTTCTCAACAAAGAATTAATGTTTTTTTAAATGAATCAATTGAAATTCAAAACGGTGCGTTTGAAGATTTTCCTGTAAATGGTGAAATTAAATTTGATAAGGTAACGTTGATCTATCCAGAAACACAAATAAAAGCTTTGGACGAGATAAGTTTTTCTATAAAAAACCAAGAAACACTGGGTATAATTGGAAAAGTAGGTGCAGGAAAATCATCAATACTCAATTTGATTAATCGTCTTTATGATCCTGATTTGGGTGAAATTTTATTGGATGGTCATAATATTAAAAAATTTAAACTTGAAAAACTTAGAGGCCATATTGGAAATGCACCCCAAAATGCCTTTTTATTTTCTGATAGTATTGAAGAAAATATTCGTTTTGGTAAATGGGGAGCCTCAGAAAAAGAAATAATAAATGCATCAAAAAATGCTGCCATTCACAAAAACATCAAAAAATTCAAAAAAGGTTACAAAACCTTGTTAGGAGAAAGAGGACTTACCTTATCGGGTGGGCAAATCCAAAGAGTGTCGATTGCAAGGGCTTTGATAAAAGATCCCGAAATATTACTTTTTGACGACTGTTTATCTGCTGTTGATACAGGTACTGAAGAAAAAATTCTAAAAAACCTGAAAGATTTTTGTGCAAAAAAAACAACGATAATAGTAAGTCATCGGATTTCAACAGTAAAAGACGCAGATCATATCATCGTATTGGATAAAGGTAAAATTGTTGAAAAAGGTAATCATCAAAATCTACTCCGAATTGAAGGGATTTACTTAGATCTTTTTAACAAACAACAGAATGAAAAGGAATATTAATTTGTTTTGTTTCATTTTTTTTTACAATTTTGATATATACTAAATTAATATAAACAAAAGTTCGATGTATAATAACAATGATAAAGAACGGGAAGAGATTTTTTCCAAAGTTCTAAGGGCAGGAAGAAGAACTTATTTTTTCGATGTGCGTGAGACTAAGGCCAGTGATTACTACTTGACCATTACAGAAAGTAAAAAATTCACCAATGATGATGGCACGTTTCACTACAAGAAGCACAAAATTTACCTCTACAAAGAGGATTTCAAAGATTTTAGCATAATTTTAGGAGAAATGGTTAATTTCATAATCAAAGAAAGAGGAGAAGAAGTCATAAGTGATAGACATCAAAAGAATTATGATAAATACAAAAATTTGGACTCTGTAGAGGCTTCAGCTAACAACTTTACAGAGCTGAATTTTGAAGACATTTAAATTTTGATACGCTTTTTTTAAAAATTTTTATTTTTTACAATATACTACTATAAGATTTTTGTAAAGACATAAAATGGCCAGAACCAATTCTTTTATGCTTCCTTTGGATACGAAAGCTCCAGATTTTTCTCTACCCAATTGTATTAATCAGTCTCAAAATTCTTTAGATCAAGTCAAGGGATCATCCGGAACATTGGTGATATTCATGTGCAATCACTGCCCCTATGTGCTACATCTCATCGATAAAATTGTAGAAATTAGTAACCAAATTAAAGATTGGGGAATCAATACAGCTGCCATCTCTAGCAATGACATAAAACGTTACCCAGATGACAGCCCTGAGCTGATGAAAGAATTTGCAATTGAAAAGGGTTTCAAGTTCCCTTATTTATATGACGAAACCCAAGAGGTTGCTATCGCCTACGAGGCGGCTTGCACCCCAGACTTTTATCTTTTCAATGACATTCTAAGACTTGTATACCGTGGGAGGTTTGACGATGCCACACCGAATAGTAAAAATCCTGTAACAGGGTATGATTTGATGCAAGCTTGTGAAAACTTACACAAAGGAATCGAACAAAATAAATATCAGATTCCTAGCTTAGGTTGTGGTATTAAATGGAAAGAAGGTAATGAACCCAAAGGATTTTCTAACTAAAATCTACCAACTCTACTTCGAAAATCAATGTAGTTTCTGGTGGAATAATCTCTCCAGCACCTCGCGATCCATATGCAAGCTCACTTGGAATAACGAGTTTTGCTGCTGACCCTTTTTTAAGTAACGCAATCCCTTCGTCCCAGCCTTTGATAACTCTTCCTTGACCTAAGGTGAAGTTTATTGGTTCATTTCGTTCGTAAGAGGAATCGAAAATAGTTCCGTCAAGCATCATTCCCCTGTAATGTACAGAAACATTACTTCCTTTAGCAGGTTCCTCGCCTGTTCCCTGCCGCGTTATTGTGTAATAAAGTCCACTGCTGGTTTTTTGCATTCCTCCGATTAAATCCTCCATTTCTTTTTCAAAGGCATCTTTGGTGGCTTTAACCATGGACTCTTTTTTATTTACAAATAACTCAAAGGCAGCAACTGGATCCCAGGCCTCAGCGATGGCTCCGATTCTTTCAATGGTTATGTTATTAATCATGTCCTCCTGTGAAACGGAATCAACAATCTCTTGGCCTTCAACCAATTGACCGAAAACAGTGTGCTTACCATCCAACCAGGGAGTGGAAATATGTGTAATAAAAAATTGACTACCATTGGTTCCAGGCCCGGCATTGGCCATTGATAAAATTCCTGGACGATCGTGTTTTAACTCTGGATGAAACTCATCATCAAAATTATATCCAGGACCTCCGACCCCAGTCCCATGAGGACATCCCCCTTGAATCATGAAATCCGCAATAACACGATGAAATTTGAGACCATCATAATAAGGTGTCCCTAAAGCTTTAAAATTATTTTCTATTAATCCTTCGACAAGACCTACAAAATTTCCAACGGTACCAGGTGTTTTGTCATATGTCAGTTGAACCTTAATATTTCCTTTATCTGTTTTGAAAGTAGCAAAAATTCCCTCCTGCATGGTTTTGGATTTAATTTTGGCGAAGATAAGAATAGTTGGTAAAAATGTGATGATTTGGACTAATTTCCAACTTCACTAATAAATTTAAGTCGAAAAAGACGCAATTCTTCATCTTCGTAGTCTCCATCAAATACATCTGAGGCTAATCCCAAGTCGTCAGATTCAGCCTCCATAAAGTAGTCTTTTAACTCATCAATTTGATCCTCATCAAATATTTCATTAATCCAATATTGAATATCAAGTTTTGTTCCTGAAAAAACTATGGTTTCCATTTCTGAAATCAATTGAGACATTACCATCCCCTTAGCTGAAGCAATATCATCAAGAGATAATTTTCGATCTATGCTTTGGATCAAATAAAGTTTCAAACTCGATTTTGCTCCAGTGCTTTTAATAATTAAGTCATCAGGTCGAGAAATTTGATTTTCTTCAACATATTTCTTAATCAAATCAATAAACTTAACACCATAGCGCTTCGCTTTTCCCTCCCCTACACCATTAATTTGATTAAGTTCTTGGATGCTAATCGGATATTTCAAGGCCATGTCCTCTAGAGAATATTCCTGGAAAACAGCAAAAGAGGGAACATCTTCCTCTCTTGCTACTTGTTTCCTTAGAGAGCGCAATAAATCCATTAATACCGTGTCGGTACTGGTTTGAGATTTATTAACAATAAAATTGGATTCGCTCGATTCATAGTCATGGTCAGCAGTAATCAAAAAAGAATCAGGGTATTTCAAAAAAAGTTTAGCTTTTTCTGTAACTCTTATAATACCGTAGGTCTCAATTTCCTTAGTAAAATAACCCCCAATAAGTGCCTGTCTCAACAATGCCATCCAAAATTTCGAGTCTTTTTCTTTTCCTACACCAAAAAAGGTTTTTTCATGTGTTTTGTGAGACAATATCAAAGCATTTTTAACCCCCGTTAGTGTCTTTACAATTTCTTTTGACTTATATTTTTGTTTAGTATCCAAAACTAATTGGATCAAAATTTTAAGTTCCCTACCTGCTTCTCTCTGTGGTTTGGGAAAACGCACATTATCATCCATATCCGCTCCCTCTCCATTTTCAGAATCAAAATGTTCTCCAAAATAGTGTAAAATGAATTTTCTTCGGGAGATAGATGTTTCGGCGAAAGCAACCATATCGTTGAGTAATGAAAAACCTATTTCTTGCTCTGCAACAGGTTTTCCAGACATGAATTTCTCCAACTTTTCGATGTCTTTATATGCATAAAAAGCCAAACAGTGCCCTTCTCCATTATCTCTTCCTGCTCGTCCTGTCTCTTGATAGTAACTTTCTATACTTTTAGGCATATCATGATGGATTACAAATCTCACGTCAGGTTTATCGATACCCATTCCAAAAGCTATAGTAGCTACGATCACATCACAATCTTCTTTGAGAAACATATCTTGATTTCTATTACGAGTTTTCGAATCCAAACCAGCATGATAGGGTAAAGCATTTACTCCATTTACCTGTAAAACCTGCGCCAATTCTTCAACTCTTTTTCTTGAGAGACAATAAACTATCCCAGACTTGCTTGAATTAATCTTAACAAATTTTATGATTTCAGCATCAACATTTGCTGTTTTAGGTCTTACTTCATAGTATAAGTTGGGTCGATTAAATGAAGATTTAAACACCTTTGCATCGAGAATCCTTAAATTTTTTAAAATATCATCTTGCACTTTTGGAGTAGCAGTAGCGGTCAAAGCTACAATTGGTATATTTTGACAAATTTGATCTAAAATGGTTCTCAAATTCCTGTATTCAGGTCTAAAATCGTGACCCCACTCAGATATACAATGGGCTTCATCAAC
>CACLQG010000001.1 GCA_902609035.1 uncultured Bacteroidota bacterium | reverse complement strand
TTTTATACTTTGTACATGATTTAATAAAACATAAACAATGAAAAAATTCATAAGGTCAATTTTTCTTTTACCGCTGCTTTTGGCATGTGAGCCAGACAAACCTCAACCCCCCAATATTGTTTTTATCATGTCCGATGATCACGCTTTCCAAGCTGTAAGTGCTTATGGTCATGATTTAAATAATACACCCAACATTGATAGGATTGCCAAAGAAGGGGCTCTTTTCAATAAAGGTTTCGTCACCAATTCTATTTGTGCACCCAGTAGAGCGGTAATGCTAACTGGAAAACACAGTTTTATTAATGGTAAAGTGGACAATATACAAGACTATAATTGGGATCAGCCCAATTTTGCTAAAAACCTCCAAGCAGCTGGCTACCAAACTGCTATGGTTGGGAAAATTCACCTCAGAGGCTTGCCCCAAGGGTTTGATTACTCTGCGGTTCTTCCCGGTCAAGGACACTATTACAACCCAGATTTCATCATCAATGGTATTACAGAGCGCATTCAGGGGTATGTGACCACTATCACAACCCAGCTCAGTTTGGATTGGCTCAAAAATAAAAGAGAGAAAAACAAACCTTTTCTATTGCTTTACCACCAAAAGGCACCACACAGGAATTGGCAGTCTGAGGAAAAATACCTCACCCTATTTGACAACATGACTTTCGATTTTCCTGATAACTTTTTTGATGACTACGAAGGTCGCCCTGCTGCGGCCGCGCAAGAAATGCTCATCTCGGCTACTGAAGAGCAAATCGCCATGACCAATGGAAATGGAGGACATGGTCGTTGGGGACACGATTTCAAATTTGTTGTAGACCCCTACGGTAGAGAAACCCGATTCAAAAAAGAACTTGATCGTTTTAATCCACAGCAACGTGAAGCATGGCTAAAGGCATATACGCCTAAAAACGATGCAATGAAAGCCGCTAAACTCCGAGGAAGAGAACTCGCTTCATGGAAATTCAACCGCTATCTTAAAGACTACCTCAGAACCATTCAGTCCGTAGATGATGGAGTAGGAGAGGTATTGGACTATCTCGACGAAAACAATTTGTCTGAAAACACCATAGTCGTTTACACCTCTGATCAAGGATTTTACCTGGGAGAACACGGATGGTTTGACAAAAGATTCATGTATGAGGAATCCCTAAGGACTCCTCTTCTTATGCGTTATCCCAAAGAGATCAAGCCAGGTACTCTGATCGATCAAATGATCCAAAACCTAGACTTTGCCCCCACTTTTTTGGACTACGCTGGGATATCTATTCCCGAGGATATGCAAGGTGAATCCTTCAGAAAAGTGGTCAGTAAAGAAACCAGCGAGTGGCGTGACGCCATCTACTATACCTATTACGAGTATCCCTCAGTACATATGGTCAAAAGGCACCACGGCGTAAGAACCGATCGTTACAAACTCATGCATTTCTATTACGACATCGACGTCTGGGAAATGTACGATTTGGAAAAAGACCCTTCAGAAATGAACAACATATACAATGATCCCGAATATGCAGATATACAATCGATGATGCACAAAAGATTTGAGGAAATGCGCGAAAAATACGGTGATTCTGATGAGTTAGACCAGCAAGCTATAGAAAGCTATATTAATCGTTAAATATTTATAAATATACTAAGCAAAACCCTTTTTGATCATGGTCAGAAAGGGTTTATTTTTAAAATATCATGAGGAGAATAAAATCTATTTTAAGGGTCGTCTTTCTTTTCTTTTTGACAGTGTCATTTGCGCAATCCAATCGTCCGAATATCATATTGATCATGGCTGATGATCAAGGTTGGGGAGATGTGGGCTACAATGGACATCTTAACCTAAAGACTCCTCATTTGGACGCTATGGCGAAAAACGGCGCTGTTTTTTCACGATTTTATGCTGCGGGTTCTGTTTGTTCCCCTACTCGCGCCAGTGTCATGACAGGAAGGCACCCCGCCCGAATGGGTATTTGCAGTGCCAACTGTGGACACCTAAGAAATCGGGAAATTACTTTAGCAGAAATGGTTAAAGAAAAAGGCTATTGCACGGGACATTTTGGCAAATGGCATTTGGGCACCCTGACCCGAGATGTTTTGGATGCCAATCGGGGGGGGAAAAAAGAAAACGACCACCACTACGCTCCACCTTGGGAACATGGTTTTGACGTCAGTTTTGTTACCGAGTCCAAAGTACCCACTTGGGACCCTATGATTACTCCCTCTCGATCTGCTGAAGATGTAAAAGCTTCTTTAACAGAAGGGGAGCATTTTGGCACCTTCTACTGGACTGGTCCTGGAAAGCGGGTCACTGAAAATCTAGAAGGAGACGATTCTCGGATCATCATGGATCGTGTTATTCCCTTTATCGAACAATCTGTTGCAAAAGCACAACCCTTTTTATCAATTATTTGGTTCCACGCCCCCCATCTACCTGTTTTGACTGGGGAAAAATACAAATCCCTCTATTCAGAACTCAGCGATGACCAACAACATTACTATGGGGTCATTTCCGCATTGGACAATCAGGTAGGTCGGTTGAGAAAAAAACTCAGGAGCCTTGGCATAGCCGACAATACATTGGTGTTCTATACCTCGGATAATGGTCCTGAAACCTCACTCGATGTTAGAGATAAAAATATAGCCTTCGGCAGGGCACAAGGGCTTACAAAAGGGTTACGAGGGAGGAAGAGAAGCTTATACGAGGGAGGTATCAGGGTTCCCGGTATTGTAGAATGGCCCGCCAAAATCAACGCAGGAACTCAAGTAAAGGTACCCTGTTTTACCTCTGATTATTTCCCGACCATCGCTCAAATTTTGGAGATCGATCTCAATAAATATGAACGCCCATATGACGGGGAAAGCCTCGAGCCTTATTGGAGCCAACAAAAACAAAAAAGAACAAAAGCCCTAGCTTTTCAATTTGGCAAACAACTCGCCTTGATAGACAACAACTACAAATTATATGGTATTTCCGATGAAGAATACCAGCTATACGACCTTCAAAAAGACACAGCGGAGGAAAACGATTTATCAAGCCTTCAACCTAATAGAGTGCTGCTCTTACAAAGCCTTTACAAAGCGTGGAATTTATCCGTTCAAAATAGTAATAAGGGAGCAGATTATTAATTTTGTTCTAACTTGAAAAATGTTCACTTATAAATTTTAATGATGAAATATATACAGGAATTAATTGACCTGATCTCTTTAGAAAAAAAGCGAGAAAACACCTTTGAAGGCCAAAACTTTCAAACCTCTTGGGGACGTGTATTTGGAGGACAAGTATTGGCGCAATCTCTCAATGCTGCCTACCAGACCGTTCCCCCCGATCGATTTGCCCATTCCCTCCACGGGTATTTTATACTAGGGGGAAACCTCGACCTGCCTATCACCTATGAAGTGGACATCATCCGTAATGGAAAAAGTTTTACTACCCGACGGGTAGTCGCCTTCCAAGAGGCACGTGCCATCTTTAACATGTCTGCTTCGTTTCAATTGGAACAAAACGGAGTGGATCATCAGTTTTCCATGCCCAACTTTATCCCACCCGAAAAATTATTGAGTGACTTAGAGCAATTAGAAGTTCAAAATACCGACCCTAGGATATATCAACGTTTTAAAAAGATCAAACCCGAGGTCATCGAATTCAGACCCGTCGAAAAACTGACTCTAAGAGATGACATAGATGCCCCAGCAGAAAGCAACTACTGGTTTCGATCCAAGGAAGCCACCCCTTTTGGGATTGACATTCAGCAACAGCTACTTGCCTATATTTCCGATTATGGGCTATTGCGAACGGCCACTCTTCCACACAAAAAAGAATTAAGCCAAAGTTCCACTTTCTACACCAGTATTGACCATGCCATTTGGTTTCACCGTTCCTTTTCTTTGGAAGATTGGTTGCTCTATGCCATGGACAGCCCTAGTGCTTCTAACTCCCGAGGCTTTTCCCGAGGCTCTATCTTCAACCGGGATGGACTTTTGGTAGCTTCATCCGCACAAGAGGGATTGATCCGTCAGTTTTCTTAAAAAAAGTAGGGTATTCCAAATGTCATTCGGTTAAATTATATTGATGAATTATACAAAACAAAATTTTATAAATTTTCTAGCGGTAATGTTATTGTCTCTCAGCTTTGCCTGTAGTAAAACAGACGGCCTCACTTCAATAGTAGAAATCATGCCAGAGGGAATGGTTCATTCTCCGAATATCCTTTTGATCATCGCTGACGATATGGGAGTAGATGCCACCCCAGGCTATGGTATAGGAACGGTCCAGCCCCATATGCCCAACTTGATGGAGTTGCAAGCCAGTGGGATCACCTATGACAATGTATGGTCTGCTCCCATGTGTGCTCCTACCCGAGCCACGATCATCACAGGAAAATACGGAATTAATAGCGGGGTACTCAATACCTCCAATGCAGGAACTCTACCTGAAACCGAAACAACTATTCAAGCCTACCTCGATCAGCAATTAGGTAATTTATATGCCAGCGCTCTGATTGGCAAATGGCATTTGTCCAACAATGAGAACAGTCGACCTAATGAGATGGGTATCGATTACTTTGCAGGATTGATTCCCGGTAACTTAACAGATTACAACCAATGGGAACTCACTATTAACGGACAAACCAATACCAATGAAGAATATATAACCACCAAATTGACTGATCTGGCCATTGAATGGGTCAATGCGCAAGAAAAGCCATGGTTTTGTTGGTTGGCCTATACCGCCCCCCATTCTCCTTTCCATTTACCTCCTGCCAAAATGCATTCGCAAGGGAGCCTTGTAGATGATCCCACCAGTTTAGAGTTCAATCCTAGACCCTACTATATGGCAATGATAGAAAGTATAGATTATGAAATAGGGCGCTTGTTAAGCCAAATTCCAATAGCGGAACGGGAAAATACCGTGGTTATTTTTGTGGGGGACAATGGTACTCCTGGCAGTGTAATACAATCGCCCTTTTTATCCAACCGATCCAAAGGCTCTTTATACCAAGGAGGCATCCATGTCCCTTTGGTGGTTTCTGGCTCTGGGGTAAGTCGAAAAGGCCAGCGGGACAGGAGCCTAGTGCATACTGCCGATTTGTTTTCTACCATTTCACAAATAGCAGGAGTGGAAACTCCACAATATCATGACAGTCAGAGCTTCTACAATACTTTTTCTGATACGGCTATTAGCCCAAGAAACTACAATTATTCGGAAATTTTAGATTTTCAAAAACCTGCAAAATCTGGTTACACCCTACGAAATGAACGTTATAAATTAATCGTACTAGACAACGGCAGCTCACGTTTTTATGACCTTCAGGGCGATCCTTACGAGCAAAATAACTTGATAAATCAAAATTTATCTACCGACCAACATGTGGCTTTTGAGGAATTACAAACACAAGCTTTGGTCATTCGGTAAATTAATTGTAATGTTTGTGATAAATTTAGCATAGTTAATTTTAAAAAATTACACCTGAGGGTCTAAATTCCAATTCCATTTTAAACGTCAAAAGATTAAAATTTATCAAGCTTTTCCACTCTTGTTTATTACTTTTCTTTATTGTCTATCTCTCCCTGCTCAATTCTTTTTAATTTGCAATAAATGATAGGGATGGAAATTGGATTATTGGTTTTATCGGCATTGACTTTGGGTTTACTTTTGTATTTGCTATATAGAGAGCAGGGGAGCAGTGGCCTTACGGGGGAGTTGCGGGAGTTGATCAAAGGAGAGTTTTACCAAAATCGTGTAGAGTTGACCAAAAACCTTCGGGAAAACCGTTTGGAGATTACCCAAAGTATAGAACACCTGAGTGAGGCATTAGCCAAAAAAGCTAAGGAAGACCGGGAGGAGTTACGAACTACCCTCAAAGATTTTCAAGAGTCCTTCTCAAAAAATGTCACCGCATTTAACGAACTGCAAAAACAAAATTTTGAACGCCTTAATCGAAAGCAAGATGAGTTGGTAAAATCCACGGAACTAAGGTTAGAAAAAATGCGCGAGACGGTAGACGAAAAATTACACAAAACCTTAGAAGAGCGCTTGGGAAAATCTTTTGAGATGGTGACCCAGCAATTGCTTAAAGTACAAAAGGGACTTGGGGAAATGCAAACCTTAGCGTCTGGTGTAGGGGACCTTAAAAAGGTACTGAGCAATGTCAAAACCAGTGGGGTTTTGGGCGAGATACAACTGGGGAATATTTTGGAACAAATCTTAGCGCCAGAACAATACGATGCCAATGTAAAAACTAAAATAAGTTCGGATGGTTTGGTTGAATACGCTATCAAATTGCCTGGTAAGAGTCACAGCAGTGGCCCTGTCTATCTACCAGTAGATGCAAAGTTTCCACAGGAGGATTATGCCCGTCTGCAAACTGCCTACGAAATAGGTGATGCACTGGCGATAGAAACATCCCTAAGGTCATTACTCACTAGCGTAAAAAAGTTTGCCAAAGATATATCGCAACGCTATATCGACCCGCCCCATACCACCGATTTTGGTATTATGTTTTTGCCTTTTGAAGGTTTGTATGCAGAGGTGACCCGTCATCCTGAGGTGATCGCTGAGTTACAAAGGGAATACAAAATCATACTGACAGGACCCACCACTTTGGCAGCTATGCTCAACAGCTTACAAATGGGCTTTAAGACCTTAGCGATCCAAAAACGAAGTAGTGAAGTATGGGATATTTTGGCCAGTGTCAAAAAGGAGTTTTCCACTTTTGGAGCCGTATTGGAAAAAGCACAAAAGAAAATTAATGAAGCCGATCAGGAAATCAACAAGCTGGTCACTACACGGACCCGTATGCTAATGTCCAAATTGCGGAAAGTAGAGCAGATAGAATCCTCAAAACCACAGGAGGAAAATGAAGAGGACGATCTCTTTGAATTACGATAATTACAATCCTGCATTCACTTCTACATCGGGGTGCTGGGCTTGAAAAGTAACAATGCCTTTTTGAGTTACCTTAGTATTCCAAAGAAACAACTTTTTAAGTCCCGTCATCTGTCCCAAATAGAAGAAGGCCTCATCGCTAACTCGGGTTCCATATAAGTTCAGTTCGCTGAGGTTCTTCAGTCCTGTCAGCAATGCAATACCCCTGTCGGTTATCATAGGATTTTTTTGAATCTTCAATCGGGTAAGGTTAGGTAACTCCGTCAAGTAATTCAGCTGGTCGTCGTTGAGTCGGCAGTCGGCGAGGTTGAGCCAGGTAATATTTTCCTTCACCTCTTGTAGACTAAATAAATCATCGATTTCGATGATTTTACCCGTAAATTTCAAATCTAGAAAACTTTCCTCAGCGTTGAGGAAACGCCAGATGAATTTTTCCTCGCTAATCCCTTGGATTTTTTTTGAGGAAAGGGGAGCCAATATCAAGCTTTCTAAAAAAGTTTTTTCCCTCAGGTCGAGGCCGTATTGCATCTCCATAAGTCGCTGAATCTTGGGGTCATTTCGTACCACAGTTACGGGAATTTTTAGTTCGGCTCCATTGTCGATCCACCATTCTAGTGTGGCGATCTGATCATAGCTCAGGGGTACTCCTGCGGGGGGCATGAATTTAGGATGATCATGAGGGAAACTTACTCTTTTATATATAAGACTGGTGTAAGGGTTTCCTTTTTGAATACCTGCACCGCTGTTGCCTCCTTTAACCATGCTTTCATAGGCGCTCATATTGAGTCCCCCATAGGCATTGTTTTGGTTGTGGCAAGCCATGCACTTTTCTACCAAAACGGGGTATACCAAATCTTCGTAAACAAAAAGGGAATCCAACTCGCTGCGTTTGGCTTCGGTGATGGAGAGAACGGAAATTTCTTTTTTGACAAAAGGAAGGCTTTCAAACAGGTAGTTTTGACCATGTGTCATTTCTCCTCCAAAATGTCCTGTTACAGTCAACAGAATGATTGTGGTCATGTTGATAGAACGCTTCATAGGGAGCGAAAAGCGAAAGTTGAGGAAGAGCACTAGCCATACAATAAAGCAGAGGCCGACAAAAGCAATTCCACTCCAACGGTGGATATTGATTTGAGATTCAAAATAATAGCCATTATCTCCCAAGAACCAGCCAAATGCGGCGGCAAGCATTCCACTGAAAAACGAAAAGAACCATCCCATGGTGATGACCCGCCGTACGCTGTTGTTTTTATTTTTCATAAAAACGTCAATGGCAATGGTCAAACAGACAATACCAATGGGCAGATGGACTATGAGGGGGTGAAGACTTCCTAAAAAATCGATTAATTCTGAGAGCATATTTTTTAAGCCAAAACTTCTTTGACTACCTTACCGTGAACATCGGTCAATCGGTAGCGTCTGCCTTGGAATTTAAAGGTTAATTTTTCGTGGTCTATGCCCAGCATGTGCATCATGGTGGCCTGAAAATCGTGAATGTGAACGGGTCTTTCGGTAATGTTGTATCCAAAATCGTCGGTAGCACCAATTGTGATTCCTTTTTTGACTCCTGCACCTGTCATAAATATGGTAAAGCAGCGAGGGTGGTGATCGCGACCATAATTGTCTGGTTTGAGCATGCCTTGGGAGTAATTGGTTCTACCAAATTCACCACCCCACACAACCAGGGTGTCTTCCAATAATCCTCTTTGTTTAAGGTCTTGAATGAGTGCTGCCGTCGCCTGATCAGTTTCTTTGGCTTGTTTTTTAATGTCTTTTGGTAGGTTGCCGTGTTGATCCCATCCACGGTGGTAGAGCTGTATGAATTTAACTTCTTTTTCGGCGAGCTTGCGAGCAAGAAGACAATTGGCAGCAAAGGTACCAGGGTTTTTACTGTCTTCACCGTAGAGGTCAAAAATATAATCGGGCTCATCGGAAACATCCATGACTTCTGGTACTGAGGTTTGCATGCGGTAGGCCATTTCGTAATTTGATATTTTGGTCAAAATTTCGGGATCTCCTATGTCTGCATGTTGAATGTTTTGCAGTTTTTTGAGGGAATTGAGTTGTTCTTCTCGGATGCCACTACTCACCCCAGGGGGATTGTCGAGGTAGAGCACTGCGTCTTTTCCAGAGCGAAACTGCACCCCCTGGTGTTGAGAAGGGAGGAATCCATTACCCCAGAGCCTGGAATAAAGGGGTTGACCGGTTTTGCCTTTGGTGACCAAAACTACAAACTCGGGCAGGTTTTTGTTGTCTGTCCCCAATCCATAACTTAGCCAAGAGCCGATGGAGGGCCTACCGGGGAGCTCCGATCCAGTTTGGATCATAGTCATGGCAGGGTCATGGTTGATGGCGTCGGTGTACATGGACTTTATAAAACAAAGTTCGTCCACGATTTTGGAGGTATACGGCATGAGTTCACTCATCCACGCACCGCTTTGTCCGTGCTGGTTGAATTTGAATAATGAACCCGCCATGGGGAAGGAATTTTGTCCAGAGGACATTCCAGTAAGCCGCTGCTCACCGATGATACTTTTGGGCACCTCTTCACCAAACATCTCGTTGAGTTTGGGTTTGTAATCAAAGAGGTCCAATTGAGATGGAGCGCCACTTTGAAACAAATAGATTACTCTTTTTGCTTTTGGCAAAAAATGGGGTAACTTCATTTTTTCACTATCCAAAAGATTTAAAAACTCACTGTTGCCATAGCCATTGACAGGGCTGATCATAGACCCCAATGATAGCGCACCCAGTCCGAGGGACGTTCTAGTAAGAAAGTCTCTGCGCGAGTAGTTCTTGTTTTCGTGATGATGATGATCGTTGCAGTGCATCTTATCGTTTTGTGTAAGTTTCGTTGTGATTTAGAAGTGTGTTGGCGACCATGGTCATGGCAGCAGATTGCACACTGTTGATTTTTGCGTCTCTTGGTTTTTCCCCCACGCTAAGGACTTGATAGGCCTTATCCCTGTTTTTTCCAAAATATTGATATTGACTATTGTAGAGTTCTACCAAAATCTCCAATTCCTCATCTTTGGGGTGGCGGGAGGTGGCCAGTCGGAATCCGTGACCAATTTGCTCCTCAAGGGTATCCTTACTCTTGATCATTCGCTCAGCAAAAATTCTTGAAGCCTCAAAAAATTGAGGGTCATTGAGTAATACCAATGCTTGAAGCGGGGTGGAGGTAACGTCTCTTTTGACGGTGCAAACCTCTCTAGAGGTGGCATCGAAAGTGAGCATATTGGGGGGCGGTGAAGTCCGACGAACAAAGGTGTAAAGACCTCTGCGGTAGAGATCTTCCCCTTCGGATTCTTTATACTCAAAGAGGTAAGTGGAAAAGTTATTTTTTTCTTTCCATAACCCTTTTGGTTGATAGGGTCTTACGCTTTCTCCTCCAACCTTGGGGTTTAATAGGCCGCTAACTTTTAGGGCATTATCTCTGATAATCTCGGCGGGCAAACGGGAGGCATTGGCCCGAGCGAGTAGGAGGTTATTGGGGTCTTTTTGATCGAGTATTTCGTTACTTACAGATTGCTGTTGGTAGGTTTGTGAAAGGACCATTTTTTTCAATAATGCTTTTACATCCCAGTCTTGGTTAAAATTGACGGCCATTAAGTCCAGCAGCTCGGGGTGGGTGGGTAATTGTCCCTGTACGCCAAAATCGTTGGGGGTTGCTACAAGTCCAGCACCGAAAATCATTTGCCAATATCGATTGACTGCCACACGAGCTGTAAGGGGGTTTTTGGAATCGAACAACCACTGACTTAGTCCCAAGCGATTTTTGGGTAAATTGTCGTCCATGTCGGGGAGCACATCTGGGACTTTGGCCTCCACAATATAGAGGGGTTCGCTATAACTTCCACGATTGTAGAGATAGGTGGGACGGGGAGTGTCCATCTCTCTCATGACCATAACTTCTACTATGGGTGTATAGGTTTTGAGGTATTCCTCTCGGTTGTTTTTAAGATGTTTTTTCAGTTGAACGATTTTGGGGTCTTTTTCGATCAGGTGATTTTGAACTAAAGGCCAAGCAATGGCTTCTTCTTTGCCTAGGGTTTGGATATGAATAGACTGAATTTCGAAGGGGGTCAATACGCCTTTAAAAAATTTCAATTCATCATATTGTCCCGAAAATAGGCCATAGTCTCCAGTTGATCCCTCATAGGATCGCCCAATTACCAGATCTCTTTTGGTATTGATAAATCCTTTTTCGCGGTCACGGTGGGTGGGCAAAATGGTTTTGTAGAGATTGTCAATTACTCCTACTTTTTCCATTTCCTTACCGTTGAGATACAAACGGACACCTTCTGCTTTTCCACTCCCATCTACAGTAACAGATAGCTGTTGCCACTGGTTGCGTTGTATCGAGTCCACTGACCTCACATGTACGAGGTTGGAAGGGGTCACGTTGATGAGCCGCAGATTGACTTTGTTTTGATCGTCCAAATAGTATTCCCATCCCCTCCAAAGTTCATTTTTTCCACCCGAATTGGCTATCAGCGTTTGGGAGGAGCCTTCCTTTTTTTTGTTGGTATTTATCCAAAGGGAGAGGGAAAAAGGCTCTGTCCACTCTAGGTTGGGAATTAATTTATTGGTGATGTGGAGGTGGTCGTGGTCAAGACTAAAATCGAAAGCATTCCCTACAACCCCTTTGACGATTTTTGGGGTTTGCTCATTTCGACCGTAGAAGTCTTTTTTACCATCTACACTGTGTTTATTTTTATTAAATTTCGCCATTTTCTCAAATGCGCCGTGGAAGACCAATTCAGGTTTTGCTTTGGTATTGGTCGCCAATTCCTCAGAGTATTGATACACTTTCTCCAGTTGAGCACTGGTAATAGTGATTTCTTTTTTGATGGAATTCATAACCTCGTTGAGTTGGTCTATTTTGCTTTGGGTTTCTTCATCTGATAAGGGTAGCAGTGGGCCAAATTCTCCGTCGTCACCAGTCATTCCTAGTTCTCTGATGTTATTGAAAAAGGCAGTGAGTTGGAAATAATCTTTTTGGGAGATGGGGTCGAATTTGTGGTCGTGACATTTTGCGCAGGCTACTGTGAGCCCTAAAAAAGCGGTAGAAAGGGTTTCTGTGCGGTCAAAGACATAATGTAACCGCCATTCTTCATCAATTACGCCCCCTTCTGCTGTCATGGGGCTGTTTCTATTGAAAGCGGTGGCGAGTTTTTGCTCTTGGGTAGCCTCAGGGAATAGGTCTCCCGCCAGTTGCCAAGTAACGAACTCATTGTAGGGCATATTTTCTTTAAAAGCTTTGAGCACCCAATCCCTCCAGGGCCACATGGTTCTAGCTCCATCGGCATGCAAACCGTGAGAGTCGGCATAGCGCGCCAGGTCGAGCCAATCTAGGGTCAAACGCTCTGCATGTGCATCGGTTTTCAGCAGTTGGTCGACTAGGTTTTCATAAGCTTTTTCACTTTTATCATTTAGAAAAATATCCAGTTGCTCGATAGAAGGAGGAAGCCCCGTAAGATCCAAATAGAGCCTTCTAGCCAAAATGTCTTTGGAAGCTTTGGGAGAAAAGTCTAACCCTTCTTGATCCAACCTCTTTTTTATTAATCGATCGATGGGGTTGGGAAATTCTTTACTGATGGTTTTGGGCTCTTTTTTTTGGGGTGGTAAGAAGGCCCAATGTTCTTTCCACTTAGCGCCTTGTTCAATCCATTTAAAGATAATGGCCTTTTCTCTATTGGTCAAAGCCAAATTGGCCTCTGGAGGAGGCATTACAATATCGGGATTTTTGTGTATGATTCTGTTGGCACTTTCGCTTTTGTACAAACTGCCGGGACTGAAGGCTCTTTTTCCACTTTCTAATTTGGAAAAGGCAATGGATTCTATATCCAGTCTCAATCTCGCTTTTCGAGATTTTTCATCGGGTCCATGACATTGATAACATCGGTCGGAAAGTATAGGCTTGACGTGGTAGTTAAAGTCAATGACCTCTGGGATATTGGGGTATTCTTGAGAAATCTCAATTGGTACATCAAGAGAACAGGAAATTAAAAGGCTTACAAACCCTGTTACAGCAAAAATCTTTTTCATAATCGTTAATATAGTTCAGCGATTGACCAAATGATTTTCTAAGTTAACTAATTTTTATAAAAGTTGTAAGGGAACTGTTGGATTGGAAATTTTAGGAATTTCATTACTTCGAATTCGTTTTTTAGGGCAGTTATTGGGCGCGGATTTTCAGAAGTAAAAACCTTCAGTTTTTCTGGAGTTAGAATTTCGATAAAACTTTCGTCTATTTTATTCTTATCCAATGAATTGATGGAATCGAGCTTTAGGTGACGGATTAAAAAAGTATAGGCAGCGACTCTCTTCGAGTAGCCGTAGTCATGCTTTTCATTTGCAAGATGAACATTTTTTAGTTGGTTGTCTTTGCCGAATGAGGCATAAACTTTTTGAAGGTAGGGAAATTCTACATTTGGGGTGTTTCGGGTCCAATCATCACCATTAGAAATGAGCAATAGAGGCCGAGGTGCAGCTAGGGCAGCGATCTCCACATTGTTAGTTTGAAAATTCGCAGTTTTGTGAATGGGCATTCCACTTTCGCAGACGCAACCACCAAAAAAATGAGCTGACACCTGCACAACAGGAACAGATACTTTGATTCTTTGATCTATAGCGGTAAGAACAAAGGTTTGTGTGCCTCCACCCGATGCTCCAGTCATACCAATGCGTTGGGGGTCCACTTCTGGCAGACTGAGCAGGTAATCTAATACTCTTTTACTATTCCATGTCTGTAGCAAAAGACTGATAGGCATTTCATGTCTTATTTGAGTACTCTCGCCATAACCTACCATGTCATAGGCAAAGACAATGGCCCCTTTGTTTGCCAGATAGGCACTGCGCAACTGAACATAGTCTGTAAAACGTTTATTATTAGAATGCCCATGGGGACTTAATATGGCAGCATAATGTTTCTGTTTTTTTAGAGGCCGGTATAGGTTTCCTGTGACATAAAATCCAGGAAAACTCTCTAAAGCAATATTTTCTATCGAATAACCAGCCATTATTTTTTTTGAGTGTTTAATGACATTGATTTTGCCATCATATGCGGAAATTTTATCCCATTGAATTCCTGATAAAATATTTTCTTTTATGGTTTGTGCTCTTTTATGCCAAGATTGGTTGTCGTTCCAAAGTTGGGAGAATTGTTTCATTTTCACTTTTCCTTGATCTTCGGACCAATGGCGTCCATTGGATATCATTTCATTAGGGACGAATTGGGTACCTTGATCGGTTTCGATTTTAAAGCCCTGTGAGAAAAGGAGTTGAGAGAAAAAGAGGCTTAGCGTGATAAATTTTTTTGTAATGTGGCTCATTTTATATTCGTTAAAACACAATTTATAAAACCTAAAGTTATAAACCCAAAAATCCTTGAACTGAAATCAGGATCAAGGATTTGAAGTGTGGTACCTCCAGGAATCGAACCAGGGACACAAGGATTTTCAGTCCTTTGCTCTACCAACTGAGCTAAGGTACCATTCCAAAGTGTGCAAATATAAAATCCTTTTTCATCCCTCACAAAGGAATTACTCTAAAAATCTTTGACTAAATTTATAACTAAATTGATTGCAAATTGTATCTGATTGTTGATATTGGGAATACATTAACCAAATTTTTCTTGTATAAAAAGAGTCAATGTATTGTCGAGCAAAAGGTTGTAAAGTCTTTGTTTATCGATATTGCTTGGTCTTTAATTAAAAATAATCCAGACATTGAGGGTTTGATTTACAGTGACGTAAGTAATCACTCTGGGGACTTTTTTGAAAACCTTTCGGATCAATTTCAAGTTATATCTGTAAACGCACAGATGCACTTGCCATTTAAAAACAGTTATAAAAGTCCTTATAGTTTGGGATCAGACAGGATTGTTTTGGTGGCAGCGGCCTGTAAATGTTATCCCAAAACCAATGTATTGATTATCGATTTGGGAAGCTGTATTACCTATGATTTTTTGGATTCAATGAATACCTATCAAGGTGGAGCGATTTCCCCTGGGTTTGATATACGTTACAAAGCACTTTATCAATTTACAGGAAACCTTCCTTTTTTGGCCTCAGAAAAAGTTGAATTATTTGAAGGAAAAAGCACCGAGGAGTCGATTCATGCAGGCGTTTATTTCGGTATTCTGGACGAGATTAAGGCTAAAATTGAATATTATGACCACAATTATGGTTCTTTAACTGTTATTTTAACAGGTGGAGATGCCAATAAGTTGCCTAAAACGTTAAAAAATAGCATATTTGCCCATTCAAATTTTCTAGCAGAAGGAATGTTCCACTTACTGAAATTGAATATTAATTCATGATAAGAAATACATTGAAATTTTTTGTACTGTTATTTAGTACATTTATTTTTTCCCAATCGGGCACAATTTCACCATACTCTATTGCTGGCTTGGGTGAGGTAAATTTTAGGGGAACTCAGATAAACCGATTTATGGGAGGCTTGGAAATATACAATGATTCCATTCATGCTAATCTCTCCAATCCAAGTTCTTATGCCAAGCTCAAACTGACGAATTACCTGATTGGACTAAATTACAGAATAAATAACTTAAAAGGGGCCACAGAGACTAAGAGTATTGCTTCCGCAGGTTTGGACTATATTGGGGTTGCCATACCCACTCCCCTTTTTGGTTTTGGATTCGGTATTGTCCCTTATACCTCGGTTGGCTACAAGCTGTCCTCTATGGAATCCGAAGGAAGCGATGAGAATATTTTAAATATTTTTGATGGGGAAGGGGGCATCAACAAGGCTTTTTTCTCATTCGGATTTAACGCTTTAAAATATTTTAGTTTTGGAGCTACAATCAATTATAATTTTGGTCAAATTATTCATGAGACTGGGAGGTTTAAAGATCAAGTTACCTTGGGAACAATTGTTGAGAGCAAGTCCAGTGTCTCTGGATTAGATTTGAAATTTTCTTCTCAATTTGAAATTCTAGTTTTTAAGATTATGGAACTTCATGCAATGGTATCGTATCAATTACAAGCGAATTTAACATCCACCAATTCAAGATCTTATATCACTCGATCTTATTCTTTATCGTCCGGTTTTGGTGAGGATTTAGAAATCGACCTCAAGGACAATGGATTGGATAAAACAAACATTACAATACCAGATATTTTCTCTTTTGGATTGGGATTAGGTAAGGATAGAAAATGGTTTGTTGGAGCGCAGTACACCATAAATTCAATGAGTAATTTTAGTAATAAATTCATGAGTTTGGCTGAAATCGACTACCAAAATGCTTATCAAATATCATTAGGGGGCTTCTACATACCAGATTACAGTTCGATAACTAGTTATTGGAAAAGAATTGTTTTTAGAATGGGTTTTCGACACGAGTCGACGGGTGTTATTGTGAATAATTTTGGTTTAAAGGAAACTGGCATAAATTTTGGATTTGGTTTACCTTTAGCAGGGTTTTCAAACACAAACATTGGATTTGAGTATGGAGTTAGAGGGAGTGGATATGATAATACGTTTAAAGAAAATTTTTGGTCGTTAAGGATTGGTTTTTCTTTAAATGATAAATGGTTTATTAAAAGAAAATATAATTAAATAGAGAGTGATGAAATTTTTTAAAATATTTGTTTTTTGGATGGGTTTGGTAGCTTTAATCCATCCAGTAATAGCTCAAAATAGTGAAGAGTGTTTGCAAAATCTATCCATTTTTGCAGAATATGCTAAAGTTAAGAATTACGTAGAAGCTTATCAGCCATGGATAAGTGTAAGAAAAGAATGTCCAAGCCTTAATGTTGCAATTTATTCTTACGGGGAAAAATTGCTTAAAGACAGAATTAAAAATGCTACTCCCGAGACGCTTGATGTTGAAACTGCAGATTTGATGAATTTGTATGACGAATGGTTAGAAAATTTTCCTACCAAAAGAAATATAAGTGTTAAAGGAGACATTATTAGTGATAAAGCGCAAGCCATGCTGGACTATAATACAGCTGAAAAAATGGAGATTTATAAAACCTTTGACTTGGCCTATAAAACCGATGCCGAAAGTTTCAGTAACCCTAAGGGACTCTACAATTATTTTAAAACCTTGCATGACTTATACAAATTAGGAAATCAAGGCGTATCTATGGAGCAATTGTTTAATAAGTATGAAGAGGTATCCGAAAAATTTGAGGTAGAGTCAACTAAATTAGCCAAAAAACTAGATCTGATTCTCAAGAAACAGGAAAATGGGGAACCCATCAATAGTAGGGAGGTTAGAAGTAAAAGAGTATACAATATCAATCAAAGAGCGATAGGAACTTTTCTCTCTAACTTAGATGCTATTATTTCCAAAGAGGCTACTTGTGTAAACTTGGTGCCTCTTTACAAAAGAAATTTTGAAGAGTTTAAATTTGATACGATTTGGTTAAAACGTGCGGCGTCTAGGATGGATAATAAGGAGTGTTCTGACGATCCATTTTTTGTTACACTTGTTGAAGCATTACATACCCTTGATCCCTCTGCAGATTCTGCTTACTATCTGGGTATATTGAAAGACAAAGCCGGAGACACTAATGAAGCTCTGAAATATTATGAGGAATCTATTTCTCTTCAAAGTGATCTTTACAAAAAGGCTAAAATCTTGTATAAGATTGCTGTTAAATTTAAGAATGCTGGTAGAAAATCGTCGGCTCGCAGTTATGCCAGGAAAGCTTTGAAATTTCAGCCTTCACTTGGACGTGCTTACTTGATGATATCAAATTTATATGCAGGCAGTGCCAACGACTGTGGAGAAACTCAATTTAACAAGAGAGCAGTTTATTGGTTGGCTGCACAAATGGCAAATAAAGCTGGAGAGGTAGATGCTTCGATCAAAAAATTGGCAGTGAAAACAGCTAGAAGTTATGAAGGAAGAGCGCCTTCCAAAACAGAAATCTTTACAGAGGGTAATCAAGGAGCTACCATTCAATTCGATTGTTGGATCAAAAGCAGCGTGAAAGTTCCAGAATTATAGATGAAGTTTTATATTTCTAAAATTTTAAAAAACGGGTTTGCAGTTTTTGCTATGACATTCTTTTTTTACTGTGAGGACAGTTCATCAACACTTGAGCAAATCAATCGGTTCAATGAGAATCCAATGGGTATTGCTTATGATATCAAAATGACATATACAGATTCAGCCAAAGTGAAAGCAATCTTGACAGCACCTGTTAACCTAGATTATACCCACCTGAGTTTTAAGTACTCTGAGTTCCCTAAAGGTTTAAAAATTATTTTCTATGACGATCAAAATCAGGAAAACACTGTTATAGCCGATTATGGTATTCTTTACAACCAGACTAAAATAGTTGATCTAAAAGGCAATGTAGTCCTTTTCTCACATGATGGTTCTAGATTGGAAATAGAACAAATGTATTGGGATGCTGAAAAGGAGTGGCTTTTTTCGGAGCGTCCTTTTAATTTCGAAAATGAAGACTATGATCTGGCAGCTACACGATTGGATACCAACAAAGAATTTAGTAAATTTCAGACAGGAAAGCTAACTGGTACAATAGCTGTGGAAGAACAACAAGACACTTTAACCGTAGATGAAAAGTTATAAAATTTCTGAAATACTTTATTGGATAATCGCTGTGGTTGCTGCTTATGAATGTTATAAACTATGGAGTACTAACCGACAAAAGGCATATATTTTTATTGGCTTTGTATTACTCTCAGTTTTTATGGCTCTCTTTAGGAGGCATTTTCGAAAAAAATTTAGAAAAAGAGGAAATACCTCTCAATGATTATTACTAACATTGTCATCTTCACTTGTCTGATTCTATCAGCCTTTTTTTCAGGTATGGAAATTGCTTATGTTTCTGCCAATAAAATTTATTTGGAGATAGAAAAGCAGCAGTCTAGCTTAAACGCAAAATTCTTAAACTTCATCACCAAAAACCCGTCCCGATTTATTGCTACTATGTTGGTTGGAAACAATATTTCATTAGTTATCTACGGAATATTTATGGGGGATAGGATTTTACAATTATTTTTTCCAGAAATCCTTTTGGGTGAAGCGATTGGTATACGTGTTGTCTTTATTCAAACAGTTTTTTCCACTATAATTATATTGCTTACAGCAGAGTTTCTTCCCAAGGTTTTTTTCCAGCAGTTTTCTAATCTTTTTATGAAGATTTTTGCCTTTCCCACTGCGATTTTCTATGCTGTATTTGCGCCCATAACTTCCATGATTATTATTATATCAGATTTTATTTTGATCAAGTTTTTTAAGACTAAAGGTGATCAGGTTCAACTCACTTTTTCCAAAATTGAATTGGGGAATTACATTGAAGAGCAATTGGAATCTACCAAGGACATGGATAATGTAGACAGTGAAATACAGATTTTCCAAAATGCATTGGATTTCTCCGAATTAAAAGTTCGGGAGGCCATGGTACCCAGAACAGAAATTGTCGCTACTGAAATTACTGCTTCCTTATCCTATATTAAGAAACTTTTTACCTCTAGTGGTTTGTCAAAAATCCCTGTTTTTGAGGATTCTATAGACGAAATTTTGGGATATGTTCATGCGTTTGAGATGTTTAAAAAACCGACTGACCTAAAAAAAATATTATTACCAGTTGCCTTTGTTCCTGAGACAATGAAGATCAGTGAAGTATTGAAATTACTGACCAAACAACGTAAAAGTATTGCTGTAGTTCTGGATGAGTATGGAGGAACCTCAGGTATTATTACGGTTGAGGATATCATTGAAGAGCTTTTTGGAAAAATTGAAGATGAGCACGATCAAGTAGCTTTTTATGAAAAAGAACTTCAAGAGGGGTTATATGAGTTCTCAGCTCGCTTGGAGGTTGACTATATCAACCAAAATTATGAACTTGATCTTCCCGAAAATGAGTTTTACGAGACTTTAGGTGGGTTAATCGTATATCTGAAGGAGGAAATTCCATCTAAAGGAACTT
Organism: uncultured Bacteroidota bacterium; assembly: GCA_902609035.1. The sequence continues at coordinate 91,899 of CACLQG010000001.1, read as the reverse complement.
TAATAGAGTTAGAAAATTATGACCTTGAAATTATAGAGGTATCCTCTACTAAAATTGAAAGGGTGTTAGTTAGGATAAAGGAAGAAAACTAAATTTTTACTCTACTTTATCTTATAATAGTTGGGCTATTCAAAGCCTCTAAATAAGAAAGCGTTTCTTTTTATAATCAAAAAGGAAATCGTATTTTCGCTTGCGATTCAAAGAAATGATATGGCAGTATTAGGTCAAATTAGACAGCGTTCTGTGTTTCTTATTTTGGTTATTGGGATGGCCTTATTCGCCTTTGTAATTTCTGGAGTTTTCGACGGAAACTCAAGTGGCAGCATTAATAGCGACCCCATTGCAGTGGTTAATGATGAGGAGATTGAACTGACTTATTACAGACAATTAGTAGAAAATGCTGAAATAAATTACAACCTCTCTACCATGCAGGCTGTAAACACTGTTTGGGATCAATTGGTTAGGGTAACAATTTTTAGGCAAGAATTTGAACGTTTGGGGATTGATGCTGGAAAAGAACAAATAGAAATGATCTTGACTCAAGACGAGAGAATTGTTCAAGATCCAAGGTTTCAAAATCAGTCAGGTTTTTTTGATTTTGGTATTTTTACCGACTACATTAATCAGTTGAGAATGGAAAATCCTCAAGCTTATGATAGTTGGAAAATTCAAGAAGAAAATATCGTCGGATTGGCAAAAGAGAATATTTACTATGACTTGATCAAGTCAAGTACGGGGGTTACCGAGTTGGAAGGTAAAAATGCCTATCACATCCAAAATGACAAGGTTAACCTCAAGTTTGTTAGACTTCCTTTTGAGGATGTTCCAGACAGCCTTTTTGAAATATCTGATGCAGACATCAAAAAATACATTAATCTTAGAAAAGATTATTATGAGACTGATATGAGCAGAAGTGTTCTTTATGTTGTTTTTCCAGATGAGGCTTCAGAAGCTGATGAAAATCAAATTCGTGCGGATTTGGAGAAACTTAAAGATGAAAGAATCGAGTATAATAATGTATCCAAGTTGACTGATACTATTGAGGGTTTGGCAACTACCCAAAACATTACTGATTTTATAGAACAGAATTCTGAAACAGCATTTGATTCGATTTATAAAACTAAGGGTACTTTGGCAAATGAATATGCTGATATCCTTTTTGGACTGAACAAAGGAGACGTTTTTGGACCATATAAAGATGGAAATCAATTAAAAATATCTCGTTTCTTAGACAGAAAAAAGGGAGGAGCTGTAAGAGCAAGTCACATATTGATTGCTTTTAAGGGGGCAACTAGAGCCAATCCTGATGTTACACGAACTAGAGAGGAAGCAGAGAAAATTGCTCAAGAATTGTTCCGTAAGACGAAAAAAAATCCTGATGATTTCATACAATTGGCTACCGAAAATTCTGATGGTCCCTCCAAGTCTTTAGGTGGAGATTTAGGCTTTTTCCAAGAAGGAACGATGACCGAAAAATTCTTCGAATTCTGTAATAAGTCTAGGGTTGGAAGAATAGGTCTAGTATCAACGGAGTTTGGTTTTCACGTCATTAAAGTAACGGACAAACAGGATGTAGTTTTGACAGCCGATGTGACCAAAGAAATTATTCCTTCAGAGGAAACATCAAATGAAGTATTCCAAAAAACAACGCGTTTTGAGATGGAGAGTCTAAATGGTGAAAGTTTGGATTCAGTGGCTAAGAATTATGATTATGAAGTAAAGTATGTTCAAAAGGTCAACCTTTTGGACGAGAATTTACCAGATTTGCCGCGTCAAAGAAATTTAGTTCAGTGGTTATTTAGTGAGGAAACCAAGCTTGGTGATGTCAAAAGATTTACCAGAACAAATGGTGGATATATAGTAGCTCAGTTGGCTGACATCATGCCAAAGGGATATATCAATATAGAGTCTGAAAAAATTGATGTTAAACAAGAAATATTAAATGAAAGTAAAGCAGCTTATCTGCTAAAAATGTATGCAGACAAAAAATCTCTAGATGAATTGGCCGAGGCTTCGGACAAAGAAGTTGAAACAGCTTCTGCCATAACTCAAGAAAATACAGTTTTGGCTGGTGCGGGTAAAGAACCTTATTTAATCGGTACCGCATTTGCTCTTGAGTTAAATCAGCCCTCTGGTCTAATTAAAGGGAACAATGGGGTCTATATTATTGAAGTTACTTCAAAACAGATCGCTGAGGAAATGGAAAGTTATAAGGCTTATGCAAATGCGCTTCAAAATGAGGAAAATACTAGGATAAATACTTCAATCTACGAGGCTTTGCGTTCCAGTGCTGAGATAGAAGATAACCGTCAGCTCTACTATTAAAGTACAATCTCTTTGTATCCCAATATTACAGGATAACCTTTGTTTTTAAAATAATTTGGGGTGTCGCTGTTTCCAGTGGCCAAAACAAAGTCTCCTCCCCACGCTCCGAGGCTTTTAATGGATCCGCTAAAATCGGAGAATCGATCTTCCTTTACCGGTTTTAAACCCAAAATATTGCCGACAAACAATTCATGTTGGTTAATTGTTTTTTCAAATTCATAAAGCGTCTTGGCCTTGATCATGGCTTGAGTCAATTGAGATGCGTGTTCAATTTGCCTTTCATTGATCTTTTGTTTTTTAAACTGGTTTACGGCCTCACTACTGTTTCTTTTTTGGTTAAGGTAAACAAAGAATAAATTTGATTTGAACAGAGGGTCAAATTCGCATTTTTCAATATAAGGACCCTTAATGTCTTTTTTGTAAATCAGAGCATGACTTGCCGTTCCACAAGCAATGTCATAACCACTTCCGCCGAAACTTGATTCAAGAAGTGTATAAGGATTGGTTTGAGACCATTGGGCTAGGTTGGAGATTAATGTGGAGGAGGTGCCCAGTCCCCAATTACGATCAAATTCTAAATAGGTTTTTACTTCTCCTCCATGATCCATTAGAAAATCCTTTTTAAGGATTCTAATATTGGTCAGTATTTCAATCAATCGCTTTGAAGTTTCGTAGTCGCTAGTGTCTACAATTTCAAAAAATGATATTTCCAATGAGGCACTAAACCACAATTGATTTTGATGATCCCAACTTTCCCATTTTAGGGTTTTTGAATCGTTAGGTTCAAATTCTAAAGACTGTCCCATCTTGCAAGGCACTGCTAGAGATTGTGCCCCAACTAAAACCATATACTCCCCCGATAGTAATAGTTTTCCGTGACTATAGTATTGGGTCATTTTTTCAAGGATTTAAATCTAAAAAATTGGTTACTGCACTAAAACTCACTATTTGAGTTTTAAAAAACTCAATGGCTTTTTCTTTTTGAGTGGCTGTTGCATTGTGTTGGTTGAGTATATTGAGTAAGTGCATTTTCATGTGTCCCTTTTGTATTCCGGAGGTAATAAGAGATTTGATAGCAGCAAAATTTTGAGCCAACCCTGCAACTGCTGCAATTTCCATTAATTTCTTAGCATCAGGTTTACCCAATAATTCAATAGACCATCTTACCATGGGATGTAGTTGTGTAAGCCCTCCAACTGTTCCAAGGGAAAGAGGGAGTTTGAGTTGGAAAATAAATTCCTCCCCCTCCAAAAAAGCATGACTTAGGCTGGAGTAGGTTCCTCCCTTTGCAGCATAGGCATGAACTCCCGCTTCAACTGCTCTAAAGTCATTACCGGTAGCTATGACCACTGCATCCACACCATTCATAATACCCTTGTTGTGAGTCACTGCACGGTAAGGTTCTTTTTTCGCGATTTCTACTGCTTGAATAAATTTTTTAGCAAACTGCTGACCTGATATTCCCTCTGAATCTCTCAATTCATTTATTGGACATCTTACCTCTACCTGAACAATACAATGGGGAACATAATTAGAAAGGATACTCATGATTATTTCTATTGAATTTCCTTTCTTTATAAATGCTTTATAGTCTTCTCCAAGATTTTGCATTGTATTAGCGATTTTTTCAAGACAAGAATTAATGAAATTAGCTCCCATAGAGTCAACGGTATCAAAGGTGAGGTGTAGTTGATAGTAGTCTTCGATTACCTCAGTTTTGTCCCTTAGTTCAATATCTAAAATCCCCCCTCCACGTTTTACCATATTGGCAGTAAGTAAGTCGGTACTGTCGAGTAGTGCTTGTTTTTTTTCTTCAAAAAAAGACTGGAGTAATTTTGGTTTTCCATCAAATAAAAAATGAATTTGTCCAATTTTATGGGTCCCAAGAATTTTGGTTTTAAATCCTCCTTTTGATGCCCAGAATTTCGCGGACTTACAGGCAGCAGCTACTACAGAACTTTCCTCTATGACCATAGGAATTGTGTATTCCTTTCCATTGATTAAAAAATTGGGGGCTATGCCCAGAGGGATATAATAGTTGGTAATGGAATTCTCAATAAACTCGTCATGGCGTTTTTGTAATTCACTATTGGAATGATTATAGGTATTGAGCGTTCTCTTGGCTTTTGTAACCTTTTCAAAATGTACTTGGGTAACCCACTCTATTTTTTCCAACTTCGACAATTTGGAAAAACCCTCTATTTGCTTTGACATCTTGACCATTTTTGTGATGTGTAAAGATACATCATTCTATATTTTTATTTCCTGTGTTTTGTGGACTTCCCAAAATGATCTGTCATTTAAAAATGCGTAACTTTATATTTGAAATATTATTTCTATGGCTATATCATCTAATAGCTTACCCCATCAAAATACTTTTTTGGGTCATCCTGCAGGATTATTTGTGTTATTCTTTACGGAGCTTTGGGAACGTTTTTCTTATTACGGAATGCGAGCCCTATTCACAATTTTCTTAGTGGCTGAGACCACAGACCAAAACCCTGGTTTTGGATGGACGAATGAGAAGGCCATTTGGCTCTATGGATGGTACACCATGCTGGTGTATATAGCTGCCATACCTGGAGGGTGGTTAGCGGATAATTTTTTGGGTCAAAAAAAGATGGTTATGTTTGGAGGGCTTCTTCTTTGTTTAGGGCACGGGATTTTAGCTTTTGATAGTGAGTTAAGTTTTTACCTTGGTTGTGGATTTATCATTTTGGGTGTAGGAGGGTTAAAACCTAATATTTCCTCTATGGTGGGTGGACTTTACCCCAAAGGAGATAAAAGAAGAGATTTAGGGTTTTACATTTTTTATATAGGCATCAATTTGGGAGCTTTTCTGTCCCCATTATTTTGTGGCTGGGTTGGAGAAACTTATAATTGGCATTATGGTTTTGGATTGGCTGCAGTGGGAATGCTGATAGGACAAATCACCTACTATTATGGTCAGAAATATTTAGTGGGTGTAGGGGAGCTGAAAAAGCAAATCAGCTTGCAAAAAAAAGAATTACAACAAAAAAAATTAACCCCCATTGAAAAAGACAGGATCAAAGTCCTCTTAATTTCATTTTTGATGATTATTGTTTTTTGGGGAGCCTTTGAACAAGCGGGTGGATTGATGAACTTGTATGCTATGCAAAAGACTGATCGTATGCTGATGGGTTTTGAAATTCCAGCTTCATGGTTCCAGTCTTTAAATGCTTTTTTTATCATTACATTGGCAGTAATGGTAGGGGGGGTATGGATGAGAATTAAAGACAAAGGAAAAGAGGCGTCTTCTATATTTAAAATTGCAATCGGTATTTTGATAATGGGATTTGGATTTTTATTCATGCGTTTTGCCGCATTAGAGTACGAATTAATGAATTATTCATCTATGTATTGGTTGGTATTGGCATATTTATTTCATACTGTAGGTGAATTGTGTGCATCCCCTGTTTCATTATCCTATATTACTAAGTTGGCCCCAGAAAAATACGCGGCTCTGATGATGGGATTATATTTTGCGGCATCGGGATTTGGAAACAAATTGGCGGCCAATATTGGAGGGAGTGCAGATGAGGCTGGTGAAAAGTTAATATTTACTGGAATTTTTGTTTTTTGTACTTCTTTCGCAATATTGATAATTGCAATATTGAAGCCATTAAAACGCTTGGCACATGGTGCTGAGGATTTAAATGAAAAAATAGTTTGATTACCATGAAAAAAAGAATTTTGATTTTTGTTTTTAATTTAATCATGCTTTGCGTAAATGCGCAAACCATTGATTGGATGTCTTTTGAGGAAGCTCTTAAGGCTCAAAAAGAAAACCCCAAGAAAATCCTTGTGGATGTTTACACGGATTGGTGCGGTCCCTGTAAACTAATGGATAAAAAAACTTTTCAAAATCCAGATGTAGCGGCATATATCTCAGAGCATTATTATGCAGTAAAATTCAATGCAGAAGGTCAAGAAGTCATTAAGTATTTTGGTAATACTTTTACAAATCCCAATTATGATTCCAGTAGAAAAGGGAGAAATTCAACGCATCAATTCACGCAATATTTGGGTGTAAAAGGTTATCCTACGATAATTTTTATTAACGAAACCGCCGACTTAATTACGCCTTTAGTGGGTTATCAAAATCCCCAACAGATAGAACTTTATCTTAAAATGATCAAGCAGGGCGATTATATGATTTTCAGTAAGCCTGGGGACTTTGAAAATTATCGCAAGAATTTTAGACATAGATTCAGAGGCTGATCTTATATGCCCCTTGTTCAATTAAATCGACAAAAGGTTTTTGATTTTAAATTTTCTCTTTGGTCACCAAAAAATGATTTTAGCTATTTATTTTTCATTTTAACTTGAATTTCCTCTCTATAAAATCTAAATTTAAAATCATTGACTTTTAACGATTTATTCAGTCCGACGAGTAGTATATTTTTTTTATTCGCAGCAAAATGGTTCTAAGGTGTTGAGGGAATCCTGAAATAATGTTGATGAACAATGATTCCAATAGAAGGAAAGGAATATAAATGAGGGCAGGGTATTTTAATGTCAATGGCAGTGTTATAGTAAATAGAGTCAGGGATTTAATGAAGAGGTCATTTTTCATCCAATGAGAGATTAGTATTCCTCTAACAAAAATTACTTTTAATATTATAGATGCGAAATTTTGTAGCGTTCGTCCCCTGAATTAAATACCAAAAAAATTATTGGATGGAGTCGATAATCATTTGAGCGGTTTTATCGCTGGCGCCTCCCCCGCCCAATGCGGTTCGGAGTTCCTCGTAATCTTTTTTAATTTTTTTTTGTCCATCATCAGATAAGATAAATTCCAATTGTTTCCCAACCTCATTTTCGTTGAATGCTCCCTGGATGAGTTCCTTTACAACTTCGCGATCTAAAATGAGATTTACCAAACTGATAAAGCTGAGTTTAATGAGTCGTTTGGCAATTTGGTAAGTTAAAAAACTACTACGATAGCAAACGACTTGAGGAACATTAAATATTGCAGCTTCAAGAGTGGCGGTTCCACTCGAAACCAATGCCGCTTTTACATGTAGAAGAAGATCATGGGATTTGTTGTGAACTACTTTAATATTTTCTAATGTAAGGAATTTCTGATACCACTCTGAGTCAATTCCAGGAGCTATTGCGAGAACGAATTCGTATTGAGGATATAGGGTAGACACTTTTAAAAAAATGGGTAGCATTTTTTTGATTTCTTGCTTTCTACTTCCGGGTAATAGTGCTATTAAATTGTTTTTGGGAGAGAGATTATTTTGTTTGAGAAAAGTAGTAGATTTCTTTTTTTTAGCTAGGGTGTCCAATAATGGATGTCCCACAAATTGAACCTTGAACTGGTGTTTGTTTTCAAAAAAATCTTTTTCGAAAGGCAAAATTACATAGAGTGCATCCAAATCTCTTTTCATTTGACCTACTCTGTTTTCTTTCCATGCCCATACCTGAGGGCTGATGTAAAAGTGATTTTTATGACCCTGCTGTTTCGCCCATTTGGCAATCCTTAAGTTGAACCCTGGGTAGTCAATGTAGATAATAACATCGGGATCAAAATGCGTAATATCTTTTTTACAAAATTTTATATTTTTTAATATGGTTCCTAAATGGGTGATAACCTCCCAGAATCCCATAAAAGCAAGCTCTTTATAATTCTTAACTAATTCACCTCCAGCTTTTTGCATCAAGTGGCCTCCCCAAAACCGAATTTCGGCTTTGACATCCTTTTCTTTCAAGGCCGTTATTAATCTTGCCCCGTGAAGATCACCAGAGGCTTCGCCTGCAATGATATAGTATTTCAACTTAAAAAATTTTAAGAGCCACTACTATGACTACAATTAGGATAGAAGTGATCAATACGCCCTTAGCAAAATTAATTTTTCTCTTATGCATTCCCAAAAAGAATAATGGCAAATTGATCAAGGCCCCAATACTGATAAGTCCACCCATTTTTTTTTGTCGGTATAAAGAAATAATACTATCCTCAATAGGACCCTCTGAAAAATAGAGGAGAATAAAAATTATCATGCTCGAGCTGGCTAAAAGACTAGCAATGGCTCCTTGAGAAAGTTCTTTATTTTTCAAAATTCCATGTGTTTAGTCGTTTAATGGCATGATGTGCAGTAAGGTCAAATTCTACAGGTGCAATAGAGATGTATCCATTACTCAGGGCCCATTCGTCTGTGTCTTCACCCTTATCCTCATTGACAAATTTACCAGTCAACCAGTAATAATCTAGTCCCATAGGATTGGTTCTTTTGTCAAATTCCTCTACCCAATATGCTTTGGCCTGACGGCAAATTTTTATGCCTTTTATTTCCTCTTCCCTAAGTTTAGGGAAGTTGACATTCAAAACTACATTGGATGGAATCTTATTTTCAAGGGCACTAAGGGTAATTTTTTTGATATAGTTTTCAATGGCATCAAAATCTGCACTCCAGCGATAATCTAGAAGTGAGAATCCAATGGCTTGTATTCCCTCAATACCTGCTTCAATTGCTGCACTCATAGTCCCGGAGTATATTACATTTATGGAAGAATTGGATCCGTGATTGATTCCCGAAACACAGAGATCAGGTTTTCGTTCCAAAATTTCATTGACCGCAAGCTTTACACAGTCTACCGGAGTACCTGAGCAGCTATATTCAAGGTGGTTACTCTGCTCTAAATCTATCTGGGTGCAGTGTAATGTTGAATTTATCGTTATGGCGTGACTCATTGCAGACTGAGGACTGTCAGGAGCAACCACTACCACCTCTCCAATCTGGCTCATCACTTTAATCAATTTTCTAATACCCGGTGCGGTGATTCCATCATCATTTGTTACTAGAATTAAAGGTTTTTTTTTCATAAGCGATTTGTATTGAGTAAATTTAAAAAATTAAACCCCCTATATAAATTTTGTGTCAATAAAAAGTTTTTTTGGGTTTGACTCATATAGAGTGTTTTTGGTTAAATTTACTTTAAAATTCTTTTTTATGCGGCTAGTTAAATTTATAGTTGTTGGTGTTTATGTCTTACTTTTAACTGGAGGCTCCTCATCAATTTTGGATAATCCAGATAAGGATAAATTATTGATCGAAGTAATTGCATACGTTATGCAAAGAGGTCATTACGATCCCAAGCAAATCAATGACGAATTTTCAGAACATGTTTTTAAAAATTATATTGAGGGTATTGATGGGCAACACCGCTTCTTTCTACAATCTGATATCAACACCTTTAAGAGAAATGAAAGAGAAATTGATGATCAGATAAATGTTGCGGACGTTTCTTTTTTTAACATGACATATGACCGATTGATTTACCGTATGAATCAAGTAAAAGAATTTTATGGTGAGTTGTTGGATGAGCCATTTGATTTTGCAGTCAAGGACTCAATCAATCTCAATTTTGAAGAGCTTGCCTATGCTCGAACTTTAAATGGTTTAAAGAATCTTTGGCGAAAAAGATTTAAACTATCCACATTAGAGTACTTCTCAGACTTGGTAAATCAGGAAAAACTGGAAAAAGAAAAAGATAGTACTTACAAAATCAAGTCAGAGATAGTTTTGGAGGAAGAAGCCAGATTTAAAACCAGAGAAAATATTGAAAGCTATTTTGAGATTTTTGATGAGGTTGATAGAAAAGATTGGTTTTCAATTTATGTAAATTCGATAACGCTTGAGTTCGATCCTCACAGCAATTATTTTGCTCCCGATGACAAAGAAAAGTTTGATCAAAATATTTCTGGAAAGTTTGAGGGTATTGGGGCGCGATTACAGAAAAAAGATCAAGAGGTAAAGATCATAGAAGTGATCGTCGGTGGACCCGTTTGGAAAGCTAAAGCCCTAGAAGTTGGGGATATTATCCTCAAGGTTGCCCAAGAAGGTCAGGACGGTGTTGAGATTGGTCCCATGCGATTGAGCGACGCTGTTAAACTTATCAAAGGACCCAAGGGAACTAAAGTTTTTTTGACTATTAAAAGAGTAAGCGGAGTTATTGAGGAGGTTATTATCAACAGGGATGTTGTAGAATTAGAGGAGTCTTATGCCAAATCAAGTGTTATTAGCAAAAATGGAAAAAGTTACGGGCTTATTGAGCTCCCCAAGTTTTACATTGATTTCAAAGACCAAAAAAGCAGAAATGCTGCTAGTGATGTCAAAAAAGAATTAGAATCACTAAAAAGCAAAAATGTCAAAGGAGTTATTTTAGATTTAAGAAATAATGGTGGGGGTTCCTTAAAAACTGTGGTTGATATTACGGGCTATTTTATTGATCAAGGTCCAGTGGTACAAGTCAAAAGTACGGGAGGTAAAAAAGATGTTTTATATGACGAAGACCCTTCTATTGTGTGGGATGGTTCATTGGTTATTATGGTTAATGAATTTTCTGCGTCAGCATCGGAAATTTTAGCTGCTGCGCTTCAAGATTATAAAAGAGCGATTATTTTGGGAAGTAAACAAACCTTTGGAAAGGGAACGGTTCAGAATGTAATTGATTTGAATCAAATTATTTCAGGAGGAACACATGGTGATCTAGGAGCTGTAAAGCTAACCACTGACAAGTTTTACCGAATTAATGGTGGTTCTACCCAATTGGAGGGGGTTAGAAGTGACATTATAGTTAAAAACCAATATTCATATATTGATATGGGGGAAAAAGACCAAGAAAACCCCTTGGCTTGGGACAGTATTGAACCTGCTATCTTCAACCAATGGAAAGATCAAACGAATTTTCACTTTGCTCTGAGTCAGAGTACCAATAGATTAAAAGAAAACCCGTATATCCAGCTTGTTGAAAAGAAAGCGAGGAGAATTGAAGCCCAGCGAGACGATTTTACCTATACACTAAACTATGAGGATTATATATCTGAGCTAGAGGCCATCAAAAAAACATCTGAAAAGTTTAATGTACTGAAAGATTATAAATCTGAATTGACCTTTGAGTGGATTACAGAACCAGGGGCTCACATAGACGAAGTGGTAAAAGAAAGAAAAGCGAGGTGGATAGAGGCCCTTCAAAAAGATTTCTACATTGCGGAGGCGGTCAGTATATTGGAGGATTTGAATATCAATCTTGATAATAACCCTCTAGCTCAGGTAAAAAAGTAATTCATTTGTTTTGAAGGGAGATATTTTTTTTAAAAAATTCAAAAAAGACCTTTGGGCAATTTTCAGTGCTAGCTATATTATATTTCTAATTTTGGTAGCAGTTTTCGCTTATAAAATTGCTCCTGACAGTACCTCTAATGCCAATCAAATGCATTTGTCAATACATTCCAGCCCGCCGGGTTTTAAAGTTAATATTTTGAAGCTTTTTTCTGAAGAAAAAGAGGCTAAGGAAACTTCTTTTCTAAGGGGAGAAAGTAACAACCTTCAAGAAATTCCAATTAAAGATTATAAAATCCTGTCCGACGGGGTTTTGATACAGCCTTATGGTTCTCCTTCAGATTACTATGAATTTATTGAGGCTTCAAAACTTAAATTTCCATTTTCAAAATCTTCATTTATAACGCATCATTTGAAGGAAAAAAAATTCTTATTAGGAACGGATAAGTTCGGTAGAGACTTATTGAGCCGATTGATAGTGGGATCAAGGATTTCACTTTCTGTAGGTTTTATCGCAGTTTTTATTTCCATAATTATCGGTCTTATTTTAGGTGCCTTAGCAGGTTTTTTTGGAGGCTATTTGGATAAATTAATTGTTTGGTTGATCAATGTTTTTTGGTCCATTCCAACCTTATTGATGGTCATTTCCATAACATTGGCTTTGGGGCGCGGTTTTTGGCAAGTTTTTATTGCTGTAGGATTAACCATGTGGGTGGAAGTGGCAAGGGTAGTCAGAGGACAAGTATTAACTCTTAAAGAAAAAACTTTTATAAAGGCAGCTCAAATATTGGGCTACAGTAAAATTCGAATCATTTGGAATCATATTTTTCCATTACTCCTTCCACCATTGATCGTAATATCAGCAGCCAATTTTGCTAGCGCCATATTGATTGAAAGTGGGTTAAGTTTCTTAGGTATAGGGGCACAACCACCTGTACCCAGTTGGGGAGGAATGGTAAAAGACCATTTCAGTTATTTATTATTGGGGAAACCTTACCTGACTTTACTCCCTGGATTGGCTATTATGAGCTTGGTGTTGGCTTTCATGACATTGGGGAATAGTCTTAGAGATGTTTTGGATGTAAAGCATTGATTTTACCAATCGTTTAGTCTATTGGCATCGAAGTTCAAGTGGATAAAAATCATAATGCTAAATGCTAAAATGCTCGATCCGCCATAACTTATAAAGGGCAAAGGAATACCGATGGTCGGGACCATTCCCAACGACATACCAATATTTATAAAGAAATGAGTAAAAATTAACCCCGCCACGCCATAGGAATAGATTCTTCGAAATTTATTGGTTTGTTTTTCAGCTTGGAATATGATTCTAAAAATCAATAAAGAAAATAAAGCTATAACAAAAAGGGCCCCAATGAAGCCCCACTCTTCTCCAATGGTACTGAAGATATAATCGGTGTGTTGCTCTGGGACAAAATCTCCTTTGGTTTGTGTTCCCTCTAGAAAGCCTTTTCCATTCAATCCACCAGATCCGATAGCGATTTTGGATTGGTTGATATTGTAACCTATCCCCTGAGTATCGATTTCTTTACCAATTACAATATTAATTCTGTCTCGATGACGCTGCTCAAAAACATTGTTAAATATATAGTCAACGGAAAATGAAAATGCTATCGAGATTATAAGAAAAATAAAAAACGGCCAAAATTTTATTTTTGGATTCATATTTCTCAAAATAAAATAGATTATAAAAAAGATTATTGAGATAATTCCAATTACTACTTCGAAATTAAAGCTGAGCGTAATAAAAAATAAAGTCAAAACAGAAAGAAAAATAATCAGATAGGCATAGTTAAGTCCTTCTCTGAATAATGGGAAAAAGAAAGAACCAAATACTAGAGCAGTTCCTAAATCAGGCTGTAAAGCAACCAGCAAAAAAGGAAGGATAAGAAACGCTCCTATTTTTAATAATGTTCTTGGGGTTTTCACATCAGATTGAAATTTACTTAATAGGCTAGCAATCATTAATGCTGTTGTTATTTTTGCTAACTCGGAGGGTTGAAGGCTTAAACCTGCAATACTATACCAAGAGGTGGCACCCGAAACGGTCTTTCCAAAAAGAAAAAGCCCTGCTAAAAGCAGCAAACTAAAACAATATCCCAATGCTGCAAATTGCTCAAAAAACTTGCTGTTTATGACAAGTATTATTATACCCATAAACAGACTGAAGGTTAAGAAAAAAAATTGCTTTCCAATAGGTTGGGAAATGTCAAAAAGACCCTCAAGAGATTCGCTAAAAGTGGCGGAGTATACATTAATAATACCAAAGATAACCAAGAGCAAGTAGACCAGAATCAGGGACCAGTCCAAGCGGTAAATGATATTTTTATTCATTAATCACAAAGGGTTTACCTAAATAGGGTTTTTCATACTCTGTAAGTAGGCTCCCATTTATCATTCGGTCTTCTAACCATTTTCTTTTAACACTTCTGTTGAGGTATTTTTCTATTATTAGACTTGCAATAGGTGCTGCCCACCGTGCACCCCAATACCCATTTTCCACATAAACTGCTAAAGCGATTTTTGGATCGTCTTTGGGAGCAAAAGCGATAAAAATTGAATGATCAGTAAGCTGGTTTTTTTCACCATTGATTTTTACAAAATTCTCAACGGTTCCGGTTTTACCACACATATCGATTCCCCTTATTTTGACCCCTCTTGCTGTTCCGCTTTCAACGACTTGGTGCATGCCTTCTATTACTGTTTCAAAGTGAATTGAATCAATGGAGGTCTTCTTTTTTTCATATAATTTTTCTGCTGTACCATTGCTTACAGATTTCAGAAAATGAGGTTTAATATAATATCCCCTATTGGCAATGGCAGCGGTAAAATTCGCCATTTGGATTGGAGTGGCCAACAGCTCTCCTTGACCGATGGCATTGGAAACTACCGTAGCCGATTTCCAGCCTCCTTTTTTGTACCAATAATTATAGTATTCGGCATCGGGAATAAAACCTTTTTTACCTGTTGGGAGATCATAACCTAAGTAATTTCCTAAACCAAAACTTTTTAAATGTCTATTCCAAATATTCATACCATCCTCTAAATTCTCACCTGATTGGTCTATGATCTTTCTGTAAATATTTGCGAAATAAGTATTACAAGAACGGAATATTCCTGCAAGTAAATTGTTTTTTGTTCCCATTCTGCAATTACAGTCCATAAACATCCCTCGGGCATAGTAGTGACCTTTTTTGCACAGGTAAACGGTTTCTGTATCTACCACACCTTCTTGTAATGCAATGAGAGCGTTGAGTGTCTTAATGGGTGATCCAGGAGCATATTGCGCAAGGAGGCCCCTGTCAAACAAAGGTTTTGCCAAGGTGTCCAGGGCCAGCTCTCGATAGTTTTTGGATCGTTTTCTACCGACTAATAAGCTGGGATCATAGTTGGGGGCAGAAACCAAAGAAAGTACTTCGCCTGTTTTTGGTTCTATGGCTACAATACCTCCCCGCTTATTTTGTAATAACTCTTCACCGTATTTTTGAAGTTCCCTATCGATGGTCAATACTAGATTTTGTGCGCCTTGCATAGGTACATCATATTTACCCTCTTCATATGAGCCAATAATGCGGTTGAATCGGTCTTTTTGATAGAATTTTTTTCCTTTGGTTCCCCTTAGATAATTTTCGTAATATTCTTCTATTCCTTGCCTGCCGATTAGATCCCCTATTCGGTAATATTTATCTTTTTTCATGTCATTTTTATTGACTTCACTTACATACCCTAGCAAATTGGAAGCAATAGGAAAGGGGTAGTTTCTGACTGAACTTTTTCTTAGAAAAAAACCTGGGTATTTCCAAATCTTCTCTTGAATTAATGCATTGTGTTCTCTAGAAATTTTTCCAACAATGATGGAAGGAAGTTTTACAGAAAAAGTCCTTGCAGATTTTATTTTCCATTTGAGTTCTGATTTTGAAATCCCAAGGGTTTGGGAGAGCTCAAGGGTGTCAAAGGGAGTAATATTTTCCGGAATGGCCATCAGATCATAAACGGGTTGGTTGGAAACCAAAAGTTTTTGGTTTCTGTCATAGATATAGCCACGTTCTGGATAAATAAAATTTTCAATTACTGCATTACCGTCTGAGAGGAGTTTGTAGGAAGAATTCAGTAACTGTAAACTAATTAGTCTACCAATAAAAACGAAAGCGGTTAAAAGGGTTACAGCCGGTAAAAAAAAAAGTCTAATCATTTTTTTCTTTGAATAATCCTAAGGAAATATATACTAATATAAAGGTAAACAAAGATGTAAATAGTGTGTTTTTAATTATGGCAATGATATTGCTATAACTAAAATAAATGACACTGTAAAGAACCATATGATGAATGAATATTATCAATAGAAGATATAATAATCTTTGCGATAGAGGACTGCCCTTAATCATTCCCATTGGGACATCGTAGTTTACACCAAAAGAAAATCTGATGATGAAAGACCTTAAAAAGGCTATGGTCAATGATGCAATAGTATGCCCACCAGACCCTTGTGTCAAAAGATCAAGTAAAAGACCCAGTGTAAAAGATAAAATAATTAAGTAGGTAGAATTGCCATCCAGACGATAAACAATAACAAATAACAGATACAAATTGGGATTGATGAACCCAAAAAAATTAATATTATTCAGTAAAAAGGACTGCAGCAACAACAATAGCAGGAATTGCAAAATCGAAATGAGGTTATCGCGATTCATTGTTCAGTTCTATGATTTGTTCTTTATTTCTGTTCTTCAATACATAAACGAATTCTTTCTGTGTAAGATTGCTAAAAAGTTTAATGTCTATATCGTAATATCCTTGAAACTCTTGTTTCTCAAAATTAAAAACTGTTCCAATCGGAATGCCATAAGGAAAATAATATGACATACCTCCTGTTACAATAGTATCACCTATTTCCACTTTATTCAGCGTTGAGACATCGTCTAATTTCATTCTTTTGGGGTGATTACTCCGCCAAGACAATGACCCATAAGCTCCATTTTTTTTAAAACTAGCATTGATTTTTAAGTCCCTGTGTAATATGGAGAGTACGCTAGAAAAATTGGGGGTAACTTGGTTAATGATTCCTACAACTCCATCGCTTGAGATCACTCCCATTTCTAACTCTATGCCGTCCTCATAACCTTTGTTTATGATAAGGTAATTTCTTGCACGGTTGTAACTGTTTTTTATTATACTGGCTTCGAAAACTTGAAATTCAAAACTATCGAGTACTCTATCTTTTTGAGGCTGCTCGCTTAAATACATTAATTCGAGTGCTTTGAGTTTTTCGTTTTCAGCGATTAGTTTTCTGTTCTTTTCAACAAGTTCAAGATAATCATAAATATTCTTGACAACACTTTTAAAATTACTTGTAACGATTAGTCCAGCATTACTGAAAACGGATTGATGATAAAAACTTCGTTGATTTAAAAAAATGAATGAGATGATCAAAAGAACTAAATAGATTAGGGTATTTTTATACTTAATTAGGGCATTAATGAGTTGCCTCATAAGTAATTATTTGATCAGTATTGTTTTATATCGCTCGATATTTTTAAGGGTGATTCCAGTACCTCTCACTACAGCTTGTAGTGGGTCTTCGGCAATATAAACTGGTAGGTCAGTTTTTCTCGAAAGTCTCACATCCAGTCCTTTAAGGAGTGCTCCTCCTCCTGCTAAATAGATTCCAGTATTATAAATATCAGCAGCCAGTTCTGGCGGAGTTTGGGACAGCGCTTCCATAATGGCTTCCTCAATCCTAATAATAGATTTATCTAGTGCCTTTGCTATTTCAATAAACGACATCATTACTTGTTTAGGTTTTCCAGTAACTAAGTCTCTACCCTGGACAGACATGTCCTCTGGAGGGTTTTCAAGATCTTCAATCACAGAACCAATGAGTATTTTTATTTTTTCAGCAGTTCGCTCCCCAACATACAGATTATGTTTACTTCTCATATAATTCACAATGTCATTAGTGAATACATCTCCTGCAATTTTTACAGATTTGTCACATACAATTCCCGATAGAGCAATTACTGCTATCTCTGTAGTTCCTCCGCCTATGTCAACAATCATATTTCCCTTAGGTTGCATGATGTCTATCCCAATTCCAATGGCTGCTGCCATAGGTTCGTGGATTAAGTAAACTTCTTTACCATTTACCCGTTCAGCAGACTCTTTTACCGCTCTCATCTCCACTTCTGTAATTCCAGAAGGGATGCAAATCACCATTCTAAGTGAAGGAGTAAAGAACTTTTTTTTGAGTGTGGGGATGCTCTTAATCAAGGTATTGATCATTTGCTCGGAGGCATTAAAATCAGCAATTACACCATCTTTAAGAGGCCTGATGGTCTTTATGTTTTCATGAGTTTTTCCATGCATCATGCTTGCCTCGTCCCCTATGGCGATAATTTTATTGGTCGTTCTGTCAATTGCAACAATTGACGGGCTGTCTACCACTACTTTGTCATTGTGAATGATTAACGTATTTGCAGTTCCTAAATCTATCGCTATTTCCTCAGTTAGGAGACCCATAATTAGTTTAGATTGATAAAAATTAAAGTTATGAAAATTAATGCTTAAAATGACGTGTACCCGTGAAGACCATTGATAAATTATTTTCATTACAATAATCAATGGAAAGTTGATCTTTGATTGACCCCCCTGGCTGTATCACACTGCTGATTCCAGCTTCTTTTGCGATCTCAACACAGTCTGGAAAGGGGAAGAATGCATCACTTGCCATTACAGCGCAGTTGAGGTCAAATTTGAAGTGTGTTGATTTTTCAATGGCATGGTTTAACGCATCAACTCTCGAAGTTTGACCTGTCCCAGAGGCAAGTAATTGTCGGTCTTTTGCCAAAACTATCGTGTTTGATTTGGTGTGTTTACAAATCTTAGAAGCAAAGATTAAATCTTCAATTTCTTGATTGCTAGGTTTCTTATCGGTGATAAAGTCTAGTTGATCTACTTGATCGGTTTTGGAATTTCTATCCTGAACCAAAATCCCATTGAGACATGTTCTGTAGGTTATAGAGGTTAAAGGAGTGTTTTTTTGTATCAATAATATTCTGTTCTTTTTTCCTTTGAGTAGCTTCAGAGCATCTTCATCGTAATTGGGTGCAATGACTACCTCACAAAACAAGCTGTGAATTTCGGTGGCCGTAGCAAGGTCAATGGTTTTGTTGGAAATCAATACCCCTCCAAAAGCTGAAACAGGGTCTCCTGCAAGTGCATCAATATAGGCTTGTTTGAGGGAAGAACGGGTGGCAAAACCACATGGATTATTGTGTTTCAGAATAGCAAAACTGCTGTCTTCCTCATAAAATTCAAGCATAAGATTGACTGCTGCATCGATGTCCAAAAGGTTGTTGTAGGAAATTTCTTTCCCATGAACTTGTTCAAGAAGATCCGATAACGGACCAAAAAACTGACCTTTCTGATGGGGATTTTCACCATAGCGAAGGGTTTTGAAAGTTTTAATACTCAATTTTAAAACCTCTTCCTTTTTATTAAAATGATTAAAAATAGCCGAGTCATAATGGGAGGAGGTTTGAAAGGCCTTTACAGAATAGGTCTTTCTCTGTTCCAAATCTGGGGCTCCATTGGATTCGGTGAGAATTTTTAGAAAATCTTTATAATCGCTTTTGTCCGAGACACAAAAAGTGTCCTTAAAGTTTTTGGCGGCTGCCCGAATAAGAGCAATTCCTCCTATATCAATGTTTTCGATAATTTCCTGCTCACTACCTCCTGCGGCAACAGTATCCTCAAAGGGATACAAATCAACAATGACCAAATCAATTTGTGGTATTTCAAACTCCTCAAGGGCTGCTTGATCTTCTGCCTCTTCTTGACGATTTAATATACCCCCAAAAACCTTAGGATGAAGGGTTTTAACCCTTCCTCCCAGAATAGATGGATATCCTGTTACGTCCTCTACTGCAATGACTTCACACCCCAAGTCACGAATAAATTTTTCTGTACCCCCCGTAGAGTATAAGGTAACATCAAATCTATTCAATTCTTGAATGATTGGGACCAATTCTGTTTTATCAAAAACCGAGATGAGAGCAGATGAAATTTGTTTTTTACTCATTTATTTTTTCTTAATCAATCAATTTTTATTGGGGCGAATGGGTCTAAATAACCTAAAGTAAATACATTTATTTTTTTAAGTAATTTTATAAAAAAAAATCGCCATTTTAGGTAAAAGTATTAAAAACATCACACTCAATAATTTAATTTACCCCTTATTTTTTGCGTTTAATCAACCAAAAAAACCCAACTTTTCAACAATTAAAAAACTATGAAAAATATAATTAGATTAGTGAAAAACATAGCTGTATTTCCCATTAAGTAGTTGAGAAGAAAATGAATATCAACTGATGAAGCAAATAATTAAAATTTCTGGTATGACATGTGAAGGTTGTGTAACGAGTGTCACTGAAAAATTGAGTAGTCTGGATGAAGTCCAATCCCTAACCATAGATTTGGCCTCTGGAAATACAGAATTGGAGGTTCTAGAAATACTTACATTGGATAAAATCTCCTGGGTGTTGCCTCCAAAGTACATTCCCACATTGGTCTCCAAGAAAAAAGAAAAAAAAGTTTTGAGGGCAACTCCATCCACATTAAAGCAGCTTTTTCCACTTTTTTTGATTTTTACTTATCTCATAGCAGGTGCCTTGTTGCTTCAGAAAAATAACTTACGGATTACAGGGTTTATGTTGGATTTTATGGGTCTTTTTTTTATAATATTCAGTTTTTTTAAATTCCTTGATTACAAAGGCTTTCCCATAGCTTTTGCAAAATACGATCCTTTGGCCAAAAGGAGTGTTTTGTACAGTAAAATATACCCCTTTCTTGAGTCGGTTTTGGGTATTATGTTTTTAATTAGATGGTCGCTAAATACAGCACTGGTAATAACGATTATTATTTTATCAATTACGACTGTAGGTGTTATTTACAGCTTATTTGATAAGAGTAAAATCAACTGCGCCTGTCTTGGAACTGCGCTAAAATTACCGATGACTAAAGCCACCTTAATTGAAAATTTTATTATGTTGGTGATGTCTTTAACCATGATATTTTATAGAATGGGATAAAAAGTTTAAATTTACTTTATGAGTTTGAGGAATTTTAAGACTATTTTCTTTGTGCTAATTTTTCTGACCTCCAAAGTAGGACTCGCTTTAAATGTTCATTATTGTGGTGGTCATATTGCAGAAATTGCATTGGCATGGAATGTTGAGGGATGTGGAATGTCTTCTGAAAAAAGTGAAGATAAAAGCCAAGCTATTTCACTTTTAAAAAAACATTGTTGTGCGGATGAAACTATTTTTATCCAAAATAATAAGCCACAGAAATCGAGTGACGCTGACTTCAAGATTTCCTCATTTTTCATTTCAATTAATGATCTGGATTCCTTTGTTGATTTAAATATTGCCTTCCCCAATATTCTTAATGTAAGTTCAAAATTCTTCATTCCTAAAAGGAAAATATACCTTTTACACCAGCATCTTATTCTTTACGGTTGATTGAATTTTAATACCATTTTATTTAAAATTAATCCAACCCTAAAATCATGAAAAAATATATATTGATTCTATGCATGTCATGGGGAGTGGTCTCTTCTCAAGATCCCCTAAGTGGCATCATAAAATATCAAGAAAACAATAAAATCTATCCCCTAACGGGAGCAAATGTATTTTGGCAAAATACTACCGTGGGAACCGTTACCGATGTAGAGGGAAATTTTCGGCTGCAGAGAGTTCCCGATACTGATTGGTTGATAATCAGCTATATTGGATTCAAAACAGATACATTAAAAGTAGAAACTCCGTTCATCAGTCACAAGATGACTCCAAATGAGGTGGATGAACTGGCAGAGGTTAAGCTGATCCAAAGGAGAAAAGAAATCCAAAAATCCTATGTTGAAACTCAAAATATTATTAAGGTAAGCAGTGAGGAATTACTGAAAGCAGCGTGTTGTAATCTTTCTGAAAGCTTTGAAACCAATCCGGCTATAGATGTGAATTTTGCTGATGCAATGAGTGGTACCAAACAAATTAAAATGTTAGGGCTTTCAAGCCCGTACCTTTTGATTACCGAGGAAAATATTCCGATGGTGCGCGGAGCCTCCCAAGCCTACGGACTGTCCTTTACTCCAGGAACTTGGGTGGAGAGTATTCAAATAAGTAAAGGGGCTGGATCGGTTACCAATGGTTTTGAAAGTATCACTGGGCAGATCAATACCGAATTGAAAAAACCTTTAACCGATCTGCCTTTTTTTCTAAATTTATTTGCTTCCATCAACGGGAGGTATGAATTGAATACGCATATCAATAAGAAGGTGAGTGACCGGTGGAGCACTGGACTATATATTCATGGAAACAAAAGGTCAGAAAAGTTTGATAAAAACATGGATGGCTTTCTTGACCTTCCTGTTTCAGAGCAAATAAATTTGATGAACCGATGGCAATATATTGACCCTCAAAAGGGTTGGGTTAGCTTTTTGAGTTGGAGGTATATGAATGATGAAAAATTGTTGGGGGCCGTGGACTATAATCAAGAAAGAGATAGGGGGTATAACCAAAGGTGGGGAAGTGAAATTAAAACCAAAAGATGGGATACATCACTTAAGATTGGATATGTTTTCCCAGACCTGCCTTACCAAAGTTTTGGTTTTCAAACCGCTTTCAGTAGTCATGACCAAAACTCCTATTTTGGATTGCGATCATACGAGATCAATCATCAAAGTCTATTCAGTCATTTGCTCTTCAATTCAATTATTGGGAATACCTTAAATAAATTTAAAGTCGGTATTAACTATACTCACGACAAGTATGATGAGTTGGTGGATGCTACTTTCTTTTTGAGAACTGACAGTAATATTGGAGGTTATTTTGAGTTTTCGTATGACAACAATGATAATTTCAGTTGTATTGCTGGAATCCGAATGGATATGCACAATAATTTGGGAAATTTTGTTACTCCTAGAATTCATTTAAGGTATGTTCCAGTGGAAAAATTTGTCATCAGATTATCGGGAGGAAGTGGCAGAAAGACCGCTAATATTTTTGCAGAAAACCAATCACTTTTTGCAACCAATAGGGTCGTAAGTATCCAATCCTCTAGAGGTAAAATTTATGGTCTAAACCCAGAGAGAGCATGGAATTATGGAATGGGTTTGTTAAAATCATTTTACATTGGTAGCCCGCACCAGATTAACCTCTCAGCGGACTATTATGTCACAGATTTTTCGGATCAAGTGGTCGTTGATTGGGAGAACCCGCGTGAAATATCTTTTTACAATCTTAAAGGGAGAAGCTCCGCCAAAAGTTTACAGTTGGAATTAGATTATAATTTCAGAGGTATTTTGAATCTAAGGGCTGCTTATAAAAAATATGATGTAAAAACAGATTACAATAGCGGTTTGTTACAAAAACCCTTATTGGCTAAAAATCGTTTTTTTACAAATTTGGGTCTCAAAAGTGAGACATCTCCTAAGGGTAAACAATGGCGGTGGGATGTTACTTTTCATCATGTTGGTGTGCAGCGATTGGTAAAAAATCAAAGGGATGGTGTTAATGCTTTTTCCCCCAGTTTTTCTCTTTGGAACACTCAATTGACTCGTGTTTTTTCCAAAAAATTTGAAATATATTTTGGGGGAGAGAACATCGGTAATTACAAGCAATCTTCCCCAATTATTGGATCGGAAGACCCCTTTGGCATTAATTTTGACGCAGCTCAAGTATATGCCCCTGTTTTTGGAGGAATAGTTTATTCTGGCTTAAGGCTTAAAATTTAAAATCAATAATTAATATATCATGAAAATAATCGTAATTATTTTACTGGTTTTACCCTTGGGAATCTTTGCCCAAGAAAAAAAGAAAAAGAACACCAAAGCTCAATTCATAGTTTATGGTAATTGTGAGCAGTGTGAGAAGAGAATCGAAAAAGCTTCATTGTCCATTAAGGGTGTGAGATCGGCTGACTGGGACATTCCATCGAATGTAATCAGCCTGATTTATGATCCAAACAAGGTAGCATTGGAAACGATTCATTCAAAAATAGCTGACAAAGGTCATGATACCTCGGAAACAGAAGCCAAAGAAGTAGACTATCAAAAACTTCCGCAATGTTGTCAGTACGAAAGGAAATTATTGTAAATACAAAAGCCTGCTTTTGTGAAGCAGGCTTTTTTTATGTAAATAATGATTACATCATCCCTGGCATTCCGCCGCCGCCGCCCATCGGAGGCATTGGAGGAGCATCTTCTTTGATGTCGACCAAAGCACACTCTGTGGTCAAAATCATTCCAGCAACTGAGGCAGCATTTTCCAATGCAACACGAGCTACTTTTTTAGGATCAATAATTCCTTCTTTGAGCATATCAACAAAAGTACCCTCCTTGGCGTTAAACCCAAAATTGTCTCCACCTTCAAGGACTTTAGATACGATAACCGATCCTTCACCTCCAGAGTTTTCAACGATCGTTCTTAGTGGAGATTCAATTGCCTTGTTAATTATTTGAACTCCCGTAGCCTCGTCTGTATTATCAGATTTCAATTTGGAGAGACTTTTTTGAGTACTCAATAAAGCAACTCCCCCCCCTGCTACGATGCCTTCTTCAACTGCTGCTCTTGTTGCATGGAGGGCGTCATCTACACGATCTTTCTTTTCTTTCATTTCAACCTCTGAAGGAGCACCAACGTACAAGACAGCGACACCGCCAGAGAGTTTTGCCAAACGCTCTTGTAGTTTCTCCTTGTCATAATCAGAGGTTGTAGTTTCAATCTGAGACTTGATTTGATTAACTCTACCTTGAATAATTTTACTATCTCCAGAACCATTTACAACAGTTGTATTGTCTTTATCTATGGTTACTTTTTCAGCAGAACCCAACATATCAATTGTGGTGTTCTCCAAAGTAAACCCTCTCTCTTCAGATATTACTGTACCTCCTGTCAAAATAGCGATGTCTTCAAGCATTGCTTTTCTTCTGTCACCAAAACCAGGGGCTTTAACTGCAGCAATTTTTAATGCACCGCGAAGTTTGTTAACTACCAATGTGGCCAAAGCTTCTCCATCTACATCTTCTGCGATCACAATCAATGGCTTACCTGACTGTGCCACTGGCTCCAACACTGGTAATAGATCTTTCATCGCTGAAATCTTTTTGTCATACAATAAAATGTGGGGTGTTTCAAGATCTGCTTCCATTTTTTCGGAATCAGTTACGAAATATGGTGAGAGATATCCACGATCAAATTGCATCCCTTCTACAACATCTACATAAGTATCAGTTCCTTTAGCTTCTTCAACGGTAATTACACCTTCTTTTCCAACTTTTTCAAAAGCTTCAGTAATTAGGGCTCCGATGGTATCATCATTATTAGCAGATATACTTGCTACTTGCTTTATTTTTTCAGAGGCATTACCTACTTCAACAGATTGCTCGCCAAGAGAATCTACAATGGCATTTACTGCTTTATCAATACCTCTTTTTAAGTCCAACGGATTGGCGCCAGCAGCAACATTCTTTAAACCTTCCTTGACTATAGCTTGAGCCAGAATCGTAGCTGTAGTCGTTCCATCACCTGCCAAATCGTTTGTTTTGGAAGCTACTTCTTTCACCATTTGGGCACCCATGTTTTCCAGTGCATCTTCTAATTCAATTTCCTTAGCTACAGTAACTCCGTCTTTGGTGACTTGTGGAGCACCAAATGATTTCCCTATTATAACATTCCTTCCTTTAGGGCCTAGGGTTACTTTCACAGCATTTGCCAGGGCGTCAACGCCTCTTTTAATGCCATCCCGAGCCTCTAAATCAAATTCTATTTTTTTTGCCATTTTATTTTAATTTATTCAGTTAAACAATTGCTAGTATGTCGCTTTCTCTCATAATTAGGAAATCTGAACCTTCATGTTGAAGTTCAGTTCCAGAGTATTTTCCATAAAGCACATTATTCCCTTCCTTTAGGGTTACTGGATTTTCAGCTGTCCCGGGACCTACAGCAACCACGGTGCCTTTTTGAGGTTTTTCTTTCGCGGAATCGGGTATGATGATGCCGGAAGATGTTTTAGTTTCTGCAGCATCAGGTTCAATTAAAATACGATCTGCTAGAAGCTTGATATTAACTTTACTCATTGTTATTTATTTTAAATTTCATTTAGGGATTTCACAAATCATGCCAAGTCAGAGTGTTATGACAAATTGTAGTGATATGGATATTATGCTGACAGCATGACACAAAAACTATTCCTTAGGTATATCTGGAGTACTTTCCTGTAAGGTTTCTGGTATAACTTCTGGAATGGGTTGTTCTAAAGCGTTGTCCTGTAAAAGCCGAGAGTCAGAGGTACCACTATTTGTGCCAAGGGAAATATTGGACAACAAGATGAGTATAAGCAAAAGTCCAGCCAATATCCAAGTACTCCGATCCAAAAAATCAGATGTTTTCTGAACACCACCCATTTGTTGCCCTCCACCTCCAAAAGAAGAAGAAAGTCCACCACCTTTAGGGTTTTGAACCATCACCAACAGAACAAGTAGAAAACAAACAAAAATTATTAACGCTATAAAGATCGAAAAGCTTAACATTAAATTTTATTGTTTTGCAAATTATTTATTTTTTCAATTTGCCTTGCAAAGAAAACATTTTTTTCTGGATATTTCAAACTTAAAACCCTATAGGCTTGAATCGCTTTTTTATACTTTTTTTGTTTAAACAATAACTTCGCTAAAGTTTCTGTCATCAACTCTTCAGAGTCAAATTTTTTATTTAGGTCTGTAGATATGATTTCAGTCTTTCCTAATGGCTGTATTTTTGGATTGGCTTTAATAAATTGATTGATTATTTGTAATTTATCAATCAGTGGCTCCTGATTTTGAGATTCGATAGTATCTACAATATCTTTCTCTCTTTGTTCTGTAAATTCAATCCATTCAATAAAACTCAATTTCAAATCTTCCTTGTGAATAAAGGCTTCTATTTCTTTGGGGGTAGATTTTTTTTGAGCTCTCTTTTCGGTTTTTTTAGGGTTGGAAGTTGGATATTCTTTTACAACATGATCAGCTTTAACATTATCAATCTCTTCGGTTTTTTTTTCCTTCAATGAATGATTAGGGGCAACCTTTTCAATGGATTCAGTATTCTCAATTGAGATTGTTTTGTTTTCGAAAGATTGCTCAGGTTCTTTTGGTGACTTAAATTTGGATTCAATATTTTCTTTTAAAACTTCTCTATCAGCTGTATAGAGGGATAACTGATTTAGGGCTATACTTAAATTATTTTTGTTTTGATCTTTTAAGGATTTGGCATAAAAAAAACGGGGTAGTTGGAAATAAGGGAACTTTTCAATTAACAGAGCCATTTTGGAAACCAATATTTCATCTTTGGGATCATAGTTGTTAAACAAATTTTCAAAGGCTTCTCTGTTCATATGGTTTACCACTTGGCTAAGGTTTCATTAAAAATATCTTGAGTAATTCTTTCAAAAATTATTTCATGTGCTTGACTTTGGATATCGTAGAGCTGTTTGTCCCCGGCAAAGTCATAAAAAAAAGAAAACTGTCTTTCAAAATCATCCTCCTCATTATTGTTATTGAAATATCGCAGATTTACGGTCATTTTCAGTCGGTTTTGAGCAGCAGTTAAGTTTGCCGTGGAGGTCATTGGGGTAATACTGTATTGGGTGATTTCTCCTTCATAGATTAAATCTCCTCCAGAATTCACCAGGTTTAAATTGGTCTGTCCTAAAATGATGTCCTGTAATGCCAATGTAAAATCCCTATCCAATCCAGGCTCGACTATCGATCCAGGTCGGCTACCCGCTTGGTTTTCAAAATAATCGACTTGAAAAGTATTGGCTCCAGCGGGAATAGAAGCTCCAGTAAAGGAGTAAATACCGCACCCCTCAAAAAAGATGAATGTAAGTATAAAAGGATTCGCTAATATTCTAATCATTTTCTTCATCTTGTAAATCAAATTGTTTGATTTTTCGGTAGAGTGTTCGCTCTGAAATTCCCAACTCCTTGGCAGCAATTTTTCTTTTACCATTGCTTCTTTTTAAAGCCTGTTTTATCATTTCAATTTCTTTCTCCAATAAAGACAAGGGTTCCTCTTCAATTACAGTTTCAGCATAATCGTATTGGTTGACAGGGGGCGGATTGTTTTGGGTAAGAGGTTTATTTTCTGGAGTAATAAACTCTACAGTCTTGTTTTCATCCTCTTCAGTTCCATATATTTTTTTTATTAATTCTGAATTATTTTTTTGAACCGATTTCATATTTTCATTTTCCATAAGCTCATGGGTGAGTTTTTTCAAATCATTGAGATCGTTCTTCATGTCAAACAGAACTTTATAAAGGATTTCTCTCTCTGATGAAAAATCAGCTTCTTTAGAGGAGCTATTAATAACAGCAGGCAGTTGAGACCCAATATTTGGGAGATAATTCCTAAGTGTGTTCGCATCAAGTATTCTGTTTTTTTCTAAAACCGAAACTTGTTCGGCAATGTTCCGAAGCTGACGGATATTTCCATTCCAACGATATTGTACCAATATTTTTTGTGCATCATCATCAAGCCTGAGTGTAGGCATTTTGTATTTCTGAGCAAAATCCGAAGCAAATTTTCTGAATAAAAGAGGAATATCATCTTTTCTTGACCTCAGTGAAGGTAGATGAATCTCAACAGTACTCAAACGGTAATAAAGATCTTCCCTAAACTTTTCCTTTTTAATCGCATCATTCATCTTGACGTTGGTCGCCGCCACGATTCTTACATCCGTTTTTTGTACTTTTGATGAGCCTACTTTCATGAACTCTCCATTTTCCAATACTCTTAATAGCCTTACTTGAGTTGGTAGGGGAAGTTCTCCCACTTCGTCAAGAAAAATTGTACCTCCATTGGCTACTTCAAAATACCCATTTCTGCTTGTTGTGGCTCCAGTAAAGGCTCCTTTTTCGTGACCGAAAAGCTCACTATCGATGGTCCCTTCTGGAATGGCACCGCAGTTTACAGCAATGTATTTGGAGTGTTTTCTGGGTGAAAATTGGTGGATTATTTTAGGAATATTTTCTTTACCTACACCGCTCTCACCCGTTACCAAGACAGTGATTTCTGTAGCTGAAACACTAATCGCCTTCTCTAAAGCTCTGTTGAGACCTTCATCGTTTCCAATGATCCCAAAACGCTGTTTAATGTGTTGTACTGATTCCATAATATCAGACTGATGATGAGATATCGATTGCTATTCCAATAAGGGTAGCTGAGGTTACCTCTTCGATCTTAACGTCAACGAAATCTCCTAATTTATAGTTTTCTTTAGGGAAAACAGCTACGATATTCTGACCGGTTCTGCCGCTCCAAAATTCGTTTGATTTTTTTGAACTTTTTTCAATCAAAACACATACAGTTTTACCTAAAAATTGTTGGTTTTTATATTCGCTATGTATCCTTTGTAAATCGATAACTTCTTGAAGACGTCTTTTTTTGATAGGTTCGGGAATATCATCTTTAATTTTTTTTGCCGCCATTGTTCCGGGTCTTTCTGAATAAGCAAACATAAATCCAAAATCATATTTGACATATTCCATTAAGGTCAGGGTATCCTGATGATCCTGTTCTGTTTCTGAAGGAAAACCAGAGATCATATCATGAGATATAGCACAATCGGGAATGTATTTTTTTATGTTGTAAATCAATTCTAAATATTCCTCTCGGGTATGTTGACGATTCATCTTCTTGAGTATATGATTGCTACCAGACTGAACAGGAAGGTGTATAGAATTACAAATATTATCGTTTTTAGCCATCGTATGAACCACATCAAGGGACATATCCTGAGGATTGGACGTTGAGAATCGTATCCTCATTTTCGGTTGAGCAGTCGCTACTAATTCCAGAAGCTTAGAAAAGTTGACAGCAGTTTTCTTCTGAAGTGGGCTAGCCTTTGAAAAGTCTTTTTTCAATCCTCCTCCATACCAAAGATAACTATCTACGTTTTGACCTAAGAGTGTAATTTCTTTGTAACCATTTTCAGCCAGTTCATCAACCTCTTTCAAAATACTTTTAGGGTCACGGCTCCGTTCTCTTCCTCTAGTAAAGGGCACAACGCAAAAAGTACACATATTATCACAGCCCCTTGTAATAGTTACTAATGCACTAACACCATTGGAAGCGAATCTTAATGGAGCTATATCACCATATGTTTCTTCTTTGGAAAGATTTACATTTACTGCCTCTCTTTGGGCTTCTACTTCTTTGAGTAAATTGGGTATGTCCTTGTAGGCATCTGGACCTACAACCATATCTACAATTTTTTCTTCCTCTAAAAATTTATGTTTTAGACGCTCTGCCATGCAGCCAAGTACACCAATTTTAAGGTCTTTATTTTTTTGTTTGAGCCCATTATAAAGCTCCAGTCTTTTTCTTACGGTTTGTTCGGCTTTTTCCCTGATAGAGCAGGTATTGACCAGTACCAAGCTGGCGTTTTCTATGGAACCCGTCAAATTATAGCCTTCCATATTTAGAATTGAAGCTACAATTTCGCTGTCAGAAAAATTCATCTGACAGCCGTAGGACTCTATATAGAAATACTTTTTATTAATTATTGGTGTGTTTTTTTCATTTGAGAAAACAATCGTTTCATTTGATAGCTTCTCCTTTGTCAAGGGAGCAGCATTAAAAGCGTATGGATCTTTCACAGAGGTATTTGACATTATTGAATATAAATAATCAATTGCAAATATAACTAAAACTGCCTTTTTGTCATGTTTGAGCTGGTATTTAATTTCTGGTCACTAGTAAAGAATTATCATTAATTATTTGGTTGAAAGCCGATTTTCTCTTAGTCTTGAGTCCTATGTTTGGGTTGAGAATCTATAGTTTTGGGTTCATTCCATTCTTTTGTGTTTGCAAATTGAAGTAATAATCCTTTTGGTTTTTTTCTTGCCTCAACAATACGCTTATCGATGACTAATATTAATGAGTCTTTAATTTTTTTATACTCCTCTGTGCTGGAAAGATTGTGAAGTTCTTTTTTGTCATATTTATGATCGTACAATTCGTACCCTAGTATTCCCTTTTCTCCCCATTGTGTCAATCTGTAACGATCAGTTTTGATAGAGTAGCCTTGTGTCTTAGTCCCACTTCCATTGGATACACCAAGTTCTGTTAACGCGCTGTTTCTTATTCTTACTGATGAATCTGAGAGCATAGGTGCAAAACTTTTTCCAGAGACAAATTCTGGAACTTCCATTCCAAGCACTTCCATGAGAGTGGGATAGAGATCAACTAATTCGACAGGGGCATCCATTATTTTTTCATTTTTATTAACCCCTGGTCCAGCAACTATAAGTGGAATACGTGTTGCGTTATCGAAGAGGGTTTGTTTTTGCCAATGTCCGTGTTCACCAAGGTGGTACCCATGATCTGATGTAAAAATTACTATTGTATTTTTATCCAAACCAGTGGATTTAAGTTTATCAAGGACCCGACCCACCTGAGCGTCAACAAAACTTGTGGTGGCATAATAAGCCTCCTTTATGACTTTTGCTAAATTTTTATCAAGATTATTTTGTTCTATTTTTGCCCTAACACTTATGGCTGCTGGACCAGGAAGAGTTTTTAAATAGTCATCAGAAGACTCAGGTATTTCCATTTTATCTGAATTGTATAGATCGAAATATTTTTTGGGAGCTACATATGGTGTGTGGGGTCGGTAAAGTCCAAAAGCCAGAAAAAAGTTTTCTCCACTTTCAGCAAATTGGTCTAAAAACTCAATGACTTCTGTGGCACCAATTCCATCAGTTTGTTCCTCATCGGTACCGTCAGACGATAGCCAACTCAATGTGCCTCCATATGACTTTGGTTTGAGGGTGTTAATTTTATATTCTTCAATTTTATCTCTACCATAAGGATTTACAGTCTGTTGCCAAGTGTAATTATCGTCGTGTCCTGCAGTTCCAATATCCCTAGGATTGTGATAATGAAAAATTTTCCCAACTCTTACGGAGTGGTAATTTTCCTGCATGAGTTTCTGACCTATGGTGACTACTTCGGGTAAAGCTTGTCTAAGATAAATCCTCAATTTTTTAATGTTGGTCTGGTCAGGATACAATCCCGTCATCATAGAAGCTCTAGAGGGGGCACACCAAGGATATTGATTATGAGCGTTGCCAAACAGCACACCTCTTTGTGCTAGTCGATCAATATTGGGAGTGAAAATCTGTGTGTTTCCGTAAGCTCCGATATCACAATTTAAATCATCTGAAATTATAAATAGTACGTTTAGTTTTTGATTTTCAGCTTTGATTTGGGCAATTAATAAAGCACAGCCCGACATAAAAAAAACTAAAGTTTTGGATAGAATCATGAAAATTGAGTTTGATTTGTTTTGAAATTAAAATTAAAAATTAATCTGACAGTAAACAATTTATATAGGAATGTTAAAAAAAAACTACATAATTTTGTCTTCGAAAACTTTAATCTATGGCTAGTAATCTTGTAATCGTTGAATCACCTGCTAAAGCTAAAACCATTGAAAAATTTCTGGGGAAAGATTTCATGGTTGCATCCAGTTATGGGCACATTGCAGATTTACCCTCTAATGAGTTGGGAGTTGACGTTGATAGGGACTTTTCGCCTAAATACATTATTTCTTCAGAAAAAAAGAAATTAGTCAGCGAGCTGAAGTCACTGGTAAAAAAAATGAAAACTGTTTGGTTGGCCAGTGATGAGGATCGAGAGGGAGAGGCAATAGCGTGGCACCTTGCTAATACACTGGATTTGAAATCGGACAATACCAAAAGGATTGTTTTTAATGAAATTACCAAAACCGCTATTCTGGATGCCATAGAAAAGCCAAGGGATATCAATTATGATTTGGTAAATGCTCAACAGGCGAGAAGGGTTCTCGACCGTCTAGTCGGTTATGAACTTTCACCAGTATTGTGGCGAAAAGTTAAAGGTGGCCTCTCGGCAGGTAGGGTTCAATCAGTATCTGTAAGACTTATTGTAGAACGTGAAAGAGAGATCAACGCTTTTGTTCCTCAGGAAACATTTAAGATACAGGCTATTTTCTCTCCCCAAGTATACAAAAAATCCATAAGTGCCTACCTTACCAAAACATTCGATTCCTTAGAGGCTACAAAGACATTTTTAAATAAAAATAAGTCAGCTGAATTTTCGGTAGATGCTATTGAAAAAAAGCCAGCATCAAAGAGTCCCACTCCTCCATTTACAACCTCAACACTCCAGCAGGAGGCGTCAAGAAAACTTTTTTTCTCTGTTAGTAAAACTATGAATATGGCCCAGCGATTGTATGAGGCAGGACTCATCACCTACATGAGAACTGACAGCGTCAATTTGTCTAATGAGGCACAACAAAGTGCCCTAAAGCAGATTGAATCTCGTTATGGAAAGGCTTATAAAAAATCTCGTCAATACAGAGTAAAAAGCAAGGGAGCTCAAGAAGCTCACGAAGCAATAAGACCTACTGACCTCAGTAGGGCAAATATTAATATTGATTACGATCAGTCTCGTTTATATGAACTGATTTGGAAAAGGACAATCGCTTCTCAAATGAGTGATGCTAAATTGGAACGTACTCAGTTGAAAATTGCAGCCAGTTCACACCAAGAGAAATTTGTCGCTAAATGCGAGGTAATTACTTTTGATGGATTTCTTAAAGTCTATTTGGAAGGTGTTGATGAGGAGTCTGACGAACAAAATACTTTGTTGCCCGCTTTAAAAAAAGAGGAGTTACTAGAGCTAAGATCAATGGAGGCCAATCAAAGGTTTTCTCGTCCACCTTATCGATTTACAGAGGCGTCACTCGTTAAAAAATTAGAGGAATTGGGTATTGGACGTCCTTCTACTTATGCCCCAACAATTTCTACCATTCAGAACAGAAAATATGTTGAAAAGGGAACTTTTGAGGGGCAAAACAGATCCTACACACAATTAAAATTGGTCAATGATGAAATATCTTCAAAATCATTAAGAGAAAATGTAGGAGCTAACAAAGGAAAGTTAATTCCTACAGATGTTGGGATTATTGTTAATGATTTTTTGGTTGCCAATTTTAAAAATATTTTGGATTACAGCTTTACCGCAAAAGTGGAGCAAAGTTTTGACCAAATTGCAGAGGGTTCGGAAAACTGGATTGGGATGATAAAAGTTTTTTACGATAGTTTTCACAAAACGGTAGATTTTGTAAAGGAAAATGCAATTAGAGAGTCAGGTGAGCGTGTTTTGGGGAATGACCCTAAAACAGGCAGGGTAGTAAAAGTGAGATTAGGACGCTTTGGCCCCATTGCTCAAATCGGTGAACCTGATGACGAAGAAAAACCTATTTTTGTAAGCTTATCTCCAGGACAACAGTTAGAATCTCTCAAACTGGAAGAAGCATTAGAATTATTCAAATTACCAAAATCTATTGGTATTTATAAGGATAAGGAAGTAATCGTTAATAATGGAAGGTTTGGACCCTATGTCAAATTTCAAGATATGTTTGTTTCGTTGCCTAAAGGAGAGGATCCAATGTCGGTTGAATTAGACAGGGCAATCGCTTTAATTCAGGAAAAACTTTCTGCAGATGCACCCATTTATACTTTCGATCAACTTCCTGTAACTAAGGGAAAAGGACGTTTTGGACCTTTTTTAAAATGGAATGGATTATTTATTAACGTTAATAAAAAATATGATTTTGAAAACCTCTCAAATGATGATATTGAAACCTTGATTAATGATAAAATACAAAAAGAAAAAGAAAAACTCATTACATATTGGTCAGACGAAGACATTAGAATAGAAAAGGCAAGATGGGGAAGATATAATATCATAAAGGGCAGTAAAAAGGTGGAAATAGGAAAGGATGTTGATCCTACCAAAATAACCCTTGAATTAGCAAAACAATACCTAAACACCAAAATGGCCAAAAAATAAAAATGAGCCTTGAATCTTTAATCCCTGTTTCTGAGGAGGTACTCTCCTCGATGGTATTAAACCCTAACCAGGTTTTGGGAAAGAATATTGAAATCCATAGTGCAAAGCTGGGTTTTCCTGAACTTAAGGGTTGTAGTATAGCAATTGTAGGACTCTCTGAAATTAGAAATGCTTTCTTCCCTACTACAAAATATAATCTAGCGGATTTTAGAAAATCTTTTTATGGTCTTTTCCCTGGAAATTGGAATTTTAAAATCTGTGACTTGGGAAATTTACCTGATGGCGACTCTCCCGAAGACACTTATTTTGCACTTAAGGAAATTTGTACACACCTTCGTCAAATTAATATTGTTACCATTTTTTTAGGTGGGAGCCATGATCTTATTTTCCCCATGTATCAGTCTTACCAAGCCAATAATCAATTGGTAAATATTGTTTCGGTAGACAATCAGTTTGATTTTTCGCAGGAGGAGGAATTGATTTCAGGGAGGTCCTACATGAGTAGAATCATATTGGAACAACCCAATTCTTTGCACAATTTTACCAATCTTGGCTACCAAAGTTATTATATTGCTCAAGAGGAACTAGATTTGATTGAAAAGCTTCATTTCGATTCACTCAGACTAGGAGATTTATTGGATGATATTTCCAAGTCTGAACCTTTTTTTAGAGATGCTAATATTGCTGGATTTGACATGAAATCATTAAGCTGGCAGGCTATTAACGATCCTTACGCTAACCCCAACGGAATTGACTCAAGATCCGTTTGCGCTCTTGCTCGATATGCAGGAATTAGTGACAAAATCGATATTTTTTCTGTATTTGAGCTAATCAATACTATTATTTCTCACCAATTATTAGCACAAATTATTTGGTATTTTATCGAAGGTTTTAGCAGTAGATTCGATGAGTATCCAGTTTTGACAAGTATTGGTTTTACCAGATATACAGTCGCTTTATTGGATATTGAAATGGTTTTTTACCAAAGTGAAAAAAGTAATCGCTGGTGGATTGAAATAATAAATCAAAGCTATCTGAATAATAAAAATAAAACAACTGCGTTATTACCTTGCACGTACCAAGATTATTTGGACGCTTGTAACGATAAAATACCTGATAAGTGGTGGAAGGCGACAAAGAGAATTTAGTGAACCATATGATTAATTTATCCTTATTTTTGCCTCTCGATACTACTTTGATATGTAGTTTTTGATTGAGAAACAATATTATAGTGAAAAAATATTTAGTTTTACACTTAACGAAAAAACGATTTCCTTCCCCTTTTGTTATGAAAAGGCTCCTGCTATTTTTACTTGTGATCTTTACTTTTCTTAGCTGCGGCAAGAAAAACAGGGGTGAGCTAATTGGGGTAAAACAAAAGAAATGGTTTCCTGAAAAACCCTATGGAATGACCCTTATCGAAGGGGGAGCATTCATTATGGGAAAATCTGATGAAGATGTGGCTCGATTAAATAATGCAGCAGCAAGAACTGTTACTGTTCCATCCTTTTATATGGATGAAACAGAAATAACTAATGGAGAGTATCGTCAATTCGTGTATTGGGTTAAAGATTCTGTTACTATGGCATTGTTGGCCAGAAAGGCAGATGAATTGGAATTGGGAGAAGAAAACAAAGATGGTATAGGAGAATTTTCATTTACAGATGCCGATACCTCTAAGCTAAGTGAATTTCAGAAATACATGCGCACTAACTATTACGACTTAAGTGAGGATATGTATGCAGGAAGACCACTCAATTGGGATAACGATATTTATTGGGAAACAGGTGATTACCCTGACCAAGCTTATTCTGAAGTTTTGGATTCTATGTACCTACCTCCAGATTTATGGTATCAAGGTGAAATGAAAATAGATGTTACAAAACTTGTTTATAAATATACCTGGTTTGACGCAGAGGGAGCAGCAGCCGAATCTAAAAGAAC
The DNA here is from genome assembly GCA_902609035.1 of uncultured Bacteroidota bacterium. The sequence goes on along the minus strand of CACLQG010000001.1, from coordinate 55,580 downwards.
CCGTCAACAATTTATTAATCGTAAACCATTTATTAAAAAAGAGGAAATTCAAATTTATCCAGATACAACAGTTTGGATAAAAGATTTTATATATTCCTACAATGAACCAATGCACAACGAGTATTTTTCACATCCTGCCTTTCAAGATTATCCTGTTGTTGGTATTTCTTGGTCACAAGCAGTTGCTTTTTGTAATTGGAGAACGCATTTTAAAAATAGTTATCAAAAATCCAAAGGAGACCCATTGGTTAATAATTTTAGATTACCCAGTGAGGCGGAGTGGGAGTATGCTGCTCGTGGAGGAATCCCATCTGGAACCTATCCATGGGGTGGGCCCTATCTTCTGAATGACAGAGCATGTTTCTTAGCCAACTTTAAACCTTTGAGAGGAGATTACGCTGCTGATCAAGCTGTTTATACAGTTGAGGCTAAATCCTATTTGCCAAATGATTATAACCTTTACAATATGGCGGGTAATGTTGCTGAGTGGACTAGTTCATCTTATGATTCAGGAGCCTATGAATACGTTGCTTCCCTGAACCCCAATATGTCAATCCAAACCGAATCTCGAAAAATTGTTAGAGGAGGTTCTTGGAAAGACGTAGCTTACTTTTTAAGAGTGAGTTCAAGAGACTACGAATATTCCGATACTGCCAGAAGCTATATCGGTTTTAGGACTGTCCAAGATTATCTCGGAACATCTAAGGTTAAGATCAAATAAATTTATATTTTTAAATTATCATAACTATAACACTATATTAAAATGGACGACAAATTATTGAAAAAAAGACTGAGAGGAAAAGTTGCTATGCATATGCTATTTGGATTAGGAGGTGCAGTGGTAATTATTGGCGCACTTTTCAAAATTCTTCACCTCGAAATAGGCCCCATTACAGGGGGATTGGTTCTCGGGTTAGGTCTCGGAACAGAGGCACTAATTTTTACGGTAGCCGCCCTGAACACTGGTGAAATTAAAGAAGAACACGATGACTTTGTAAAGAAACTTAAAGGCGGATCTTCAAAAGTTGCTCCTAAAGGTGGTGAAGAGGTTCTTTCTTCTAAAATTGATGAAATGCTTAAGGAGGCTAAACTTGACGTTGCCTTGATGAACAACCTTACTAAAAGCATAAAAAACCTTGAAGCTTCGGCTCAAGCATTATCTCCTGCCGCTGAGGCTGCTTCTTCATCTGAAGCCTACAGCCAACAATTGGCAGTTGCCTCTCAAAAATTGGAACAACTCAATCAAGTTTATGCTGAGCAAGTAAATTCTGCTGGTAATAATTCTACCTTTAATGAAAAAGTGGCTGAAAATGCAGATAAGCTCAAACAACAGATGGAAGCTTTATCATCCAATTTAGCTGCATTGAATCAAGTATATAATGGTATGCTTAATGCAATGAACAAAAACTAGATTAAAAGATGGCTGGAGCTAAAGAAACACCTAGGCAGAAACTAATTAGTTTGATGTATTTGGTATTCATCACCATGCTTGCTTTAAACGTAAGTAAGGAAGTATTGGATGGATTTGGCCAGATGTATGAAAAAATTAGCGATGCCAATGAAAGGGTAGATGAAAGTAACAACAATATTTTCGATAACATAAAAGTTAATTCTGAAGAAAAGGGAGGTAAATGGGTTGGTCACCTTAGAACAGCGACGGAAATCAAGGAGGAATCTGATGAGTTCTACGACAGAATTTCTGAGATCATGAATCAAATAACGGAGAAACAAAGAGAAAAAGATCCTGAATTGAAAGAGTACGCTCAAATGGATAAAGGAGAAGCTTTAGACGTAATTTTCTTTAAAGAAGGTGGGGGAGAAGCAGCTCAAGAATTCATTGATATGATCAATACATATAAAATGCATGTTATACAAGTTTTTGGTAGTCAGTATCCTGAGTATATTGAAATGGTTGAGGCACGCTTTTATACAGGTGATGAAAATGGTAATATTCAAAATAGAGATGGAATGGATCAGCCTTGGTTAAATTCAAATTTCCAAGGTTTTCCATTGGTCTCATCTCTTGCTAAATTTTCTATGATGCAAAATGATATCCGACAAACAGAGCATGACGTATTTGCCACACTTATGGGTAAAGAGTTAAAGATGTCTTCCTCTGTAAATGAGACTAATTACATAAGTTTGTTGAAAACCGAGAAAGGAGCTTATTATCAAGGTGAAACATTTGATGGAAGTGTAGTTTTGGGTCGAAAAGGTGGGGCTCAAAACCCAAACCGTGTTGATTTGAAATTAGACGGAAGGCCTCTTACTGATAATGATTATGATTTAATTGCTGGGGGAATAAAACTTAAAGTCGGTGCAGGTAGTCCAGGGGACCACGAAATCAGCGGAAATTTGGTTTTTCTAAATGATGGTGTGGAGTCAAATATTCCTGTAAAACAATCATATGCAGTAATTTCAAAACCTAATTCCGCTGTAATTTCCGCGGACAAGATGAACGTTGTTTACCGGGGTGTAGAAAATCCAATGACGATATCCATTCCAGGTATTCCAGATAATAAAGTATCTGCTTCTGCACCTGGTCTAAGAAAAGCTAGGGGAAGTAAATACAATATGATTCCTGGGAAAGGTAGAGAAATTAAAATTTCTGCTAGTGGAACTCTTCCCGATGGACAAAGGGTTTCAACTACCACCAAATTTAGAATTAAAGATATCCCTGCTCCACAAGGTACTGTAAGAAAACAAACAGGATCGATTACTATTCCTAAATCCAGTTTGGAAATCTCAACTATAGGTGCAGTATTAGAGGATTTTGATTTTGACATTACCCTAAAAACGGTAAGTTTTAAATTCAAAGTTCCAGGACAACCTACCATTAGTATAAATGGAAGCAAGTTGGATGCCAGAGCTAAAAGTGCTTTGAGAAGAGCTAAGGCAGGTCAGTCTGTTCAGGTATTTGACATAAAAGTCGTCAATCCCAAGAATCCATCCTATAAATTCAAGAAAATTTCACCTGTAATTTGTCAGTTGGTCAACTAATTTTTTAAGTCATGAGCCAAGGTTTTAAATTATTTTCAATATTTATTCTAGTCCTGGGGGTAGTTAATTCCATTTATGGACAAGCCAATCTATTGAATGCTAGAGTGCCTCAAGATGTTGGTGAACTCAATGATCAGCAGTCAGAAGCAAACGACGAAACTCCCTTGGCTTATGGATTTGTTGACGATCGTGATGTAATGTGGTCTAAGACTGTATGGGAAATTATCGACTTAGATGAAAGAATTAATTTTCCATATTACTATCCCACTGATACCCTTAATTTAGGCCCTGATAGAAGATCGCTTTTCGATGTGCTCAAAAAAAATCTCAGTAATAGTAACATTAAAGAGGTCTATAAATCAGCTTACTTTCAAGAGAAACTCACATATGAGGAAATTCAAGAGAGATTGGTGGCTGTAGACACCACTGATGCAGGTTATGAGCAGTTTAACGCTGATGGTTTTGTCGATGCACAATTTATAGAGCGTAGACGGATTACCGCTGCTGAAATTAGGCAATACAAAATCAAAGGTACATGGTACTTCGACAAGCGGTTGGGTGAACTCAAATATCGTTTACTTGCTGTTTGTCCTGTAGCCCCTGATGTAGCTGTAAAGACACTTGCTGGTGAGGAAGAAGATTTGGTTGAACTTTTTTGGGTTTGGTTCCCCGATGCTAGATCATCATTAAATAATAATAAGGTTTTCAATAGCAGAAATTCTTCTCAGCCCATTACATATGACCATATGCTAAACTCTAGAAGGTTCAATTCTACCATTTACAAGGAAGAGAATGTCTATGAGGATAGAGAGGTTAAAGACTACATTTATGAGGATGCTTTGAGAATGTTACTTGAATCTGAGAGAATCAAATCTGTCATTCGAGATTTTGAACAAGATATGTGGAACAACTAAATAGAAATTCCCATAAACTTAAAGCGTTATCCAATAGGTAACGCTTTTTTTATTTTATGAAAGTAGATACATTGATAGTAGGTTTTGGCATTGCGGGTCTCAATTATGCCGAACAATTACGCCAGCATAACAAAAGTTTCATCGTAATATCTCCCCTTTGTGAGAGTTCATCACGTATGGCGGCGGGGATTGTAAACCCTACAGTTTTAAAACGTTTCAATCCTGTTTGGAAAGCTGAAGCGTTTTTAAACTTTGCTTTATCCTCTTATAAAAATTTGGAGAGTTTAGTTGGAGAAAAAGTTTTTTATGATATGCCCATTTACAGAATTTTAAATAACATACAAGAACAAAATGAATGGCGGGTCGCGGCGTCCAAGCCTAAGCTTGAAAAATATTTGAAGACTAAATTGATTTCACCAGAGAGTCAGCCTCAAATCAGATCTCCATTTGCCTTCGGTAAAGTAATTCAAAGTGCTAAAGTAGACAACAAAACACTCCTGAAAAATTACATCGAAAAGATTATTCCTGACCAATTTTTAGTAGAAAAATTAGATTATAAATTATTAGTTGTACGTAAGGAATTCTTGCAATACAAAAATATAAAAGCTAAAAAAATTGTGTTTTGTGAGGGTTTTCATTCACACAAAAACCCCTATTTTAAATATTTACCTTTGATTGGTTCCAAGGGAGAAATTCTCACTATAAGATGCGAATCTCTCACTGAGGAGGTCATTTTTAAAGGCCCAATTTTTTTATCTCCTATTGGGGGCCACAAATTCTGGGTTGGAGCCACTTTTGATAGAGAAGATAAAACCACTAATACATCTGAAAAAGGAAAAGAATGGTTGTGCTCAAAGTTGAATCAATTTCTCAAACTCCCTTTTCAAATTCTCAGTCACAATGCTCAGATTAGGGCAACGGTTATAGACAGAAGACCTTTATTGGGTCAACACCCCCAATATGATAATTTATATATCTTGAATGGAGTTGGAACCCGAGGGGTTCTTATGTCTCCTTTATTATCCCGTTGGCTATTTGATTTTATAGAAAATAATACAAAACTCTCGACCGAGGCCGACATAAAACGTTTTGAAAATAAGTATTTTCGTAAATAAAAAATTAATTCATGCTTGACGTTCAAAATCTGGGAGTTTCTTTTGGGGGAGAGGTACTATTTGAAAGCTTTTCATTCAGAATAGGTCGTGGTGACCGCATAGGTCTAATTGGTAAAAATGGTGCTGGAAAAAGTACATTCCTCAAACTATTGGCAGGAGAAAATGATCCATCAAAAGGAGGGCTATCCTTTGAAAAAAGTGCCACAATAGGATATTTACCACAGGAGTTAGAATTAGAAAATCACAGAACTATATTGGAGGAAACTTTCCAAGCTTTTCCAGAACTATTAAAAAATCAATTCCGACAGGAGGAGGTCAGTACACTACTCAATACCCGAAATGATTATGAAAGTGATGACTACCAAGCGCTCATTCAAGAACTTAGTGATTTGGGTAGTGAGTTTGAACTATTGGGAGGTTATAAATACAAAGCTAAATCTGAAAAAATATTGGCAGGACTTGGGTTCACCACTAAAGATTTTGATCAACTCACCTCAACCTTTTCTGGAGGCTGGCGCATGCGTATTGAATTGGCTAAAATCTTACTCAAATCCCACGATCTTTTATTACTCGATGAACCAACTAATCATTTGGATATCGACTCTATTGAGTGGTTGGAACATTTTCTCATTAAATATAAAGGTTCTGTTATATTGGTTTCTCACGATGTTATGTTTTTGGATCAAGTCACCAACAGGACCATTGAAATTGTCAACAAGCGGCACTTTGATATCAAAAAACCCTACTCCCAATTTATGAACTTAAGGGAGGAAATGAGAATCCAACAGCAGGCCGCCAAAAAAAATCAAGAAAAGCAAATCCAACAAACCGAAAAACTCATTGAGCGGTTTCGGGCCAAAGCCTCTAAAGCGAGTATGGCACAATCGCTGATAAAGAAACTCGATAAAGTTGAGCGCATTGAAATTGATGCTGAGGAAACCGAGGCGATGAAACTAAAGTTTCCAGTGGCTTTACAGCCTGGAAAAATGATTTTTCAAACCAAAGAATTGGCCAAAAGTTATGGGGATAAAAAAGTATTGAATGACGTGGACCTTTATATCGAGCGGGGAACTAAATTGGCATTTGTTGGTCAAAATGGTCAGGGAAAGTCAACCCTTGCAAAGCTGCTTGTGTCTGAAATCAAAGGATCGGGAGAACTCCGGCTTGGACACAATGTAAAAATTGGGTATTTTGCCCAAAATCAATCTGATACACTAGAGGCATCAAAGACAGTCCTAAATGTTGTTCAGGATGCGGCCACCGCAGAAAATAGAACTAGAGTCAGAGATATGCTTGGGGCTTTCCTTTTTAGAGGTGATGCAGTAGAAAAAAAAGTGAGCGTCCTATCTGGTGGAGAGCGCAATCGCTTAGCCCTTTGTAAATTACTTCTTCAACCTTTTAATGTATTGGTGATGGATGAGCCTACTAACCATTTGGATATTCAATCCAAAAAGATTTTGAAAGAAGCCCTGGTTCATTTTGAAGGAACGCTTTTACTGGTGTCTCACGATCGAGATTTCCTATCGGGTCTTTGTCATCAAGTTTTGGAGTTTAAAGACGGAATAACCAAACTTTACCTTGACGATGTCAATACTTACCTTGAAAACAAAAAATTAGATTCTTTAAAAGAATTAGAAAAGATGCAACGGAAAGCCAAATCCAGTGGACCAAAGGAAAATGATTATGCCATCCAAAAAAAGGAAAAATCACTCAAAAATAAACTCTGTAAAGTAGAAGATCAGATTGGCACTTTAGAGAGAGAAATTAAGGCCATTGATCTTGAGCTGGAAATTAATTATTATAAGACAATCAGCATCCCTGATTTTTTTGATCACTACCATCATAAGAAAAAACAATTGTCACAGCATATGGAGATATGGGAGGAAATGGTTGCTGAATTGGAAAGCATAATCAAAACTAATGTTTGAACACTTTTTTCAATGTCCCTATTGTTGGGAGGAAATATCCATGTTGCTAGACCCTTCTTTAGGCAGAACGGAATATGTTGAAGATTGTGAAATATGTTGCCATCCTATCAATGTGGTGTATGGTTTTGAGGATCAGAACTTAACCCATTTTGAAGCTCAAAACCCAGAAGAGGATTATTAATCTAGAGTTTCTGCAAGTAGCGTTCTGCATCTAGAGCCGCCATACAACCCGTACCAGCTGCCGTTACTGCTTGTCGGTATTCTTTGTCCTGAACATCTCCGGAAGCAAATACGCCAGGTAAATTGGTTTTGGTAGACTTCCCATTCGTGGTTAGGTAACCATCATCATCCATATCTAGTTGGCCCTTAAAAATTTCTGTATTGGGTTTGTGACCAATAGCAATAAAGAGACCTGTAATTTTTATTTCCTCTTTTTCCCCTGTCTTGTTGTTTATAATTCTCAGTCCTTCTACAACTTGGTTTCCAAGTACTTCATCTATCTCATAATTGTAACGCAAATCGATATTGGGGGTATTGGTTACACGGTGCTGCATGGCTTTAGAGGCTCTCATTTTCTCTTTTCTTACCAGCATGGTCACCTTGGAACATATATTAGCCAGATAGGTAGCTTCCTCTGCTGCGGTATCTCCACCTCCAACAATTGCCACTTCCTGTCCTTTGTAAAAAAAACCATCGCATACGGCACAAGCAGATACACCTCCCCCTCGTAGTTTTTGCTCACTGGGTAATCCCAAATATTTGGCCGTGGCTCCAGTACTGATTATAATGCTGTCTGAGTGAATCTCGGTACCGTCTTCTACAAAAGCTTTGTGGGTGCCTCCCACCTCTTTTGAAAATTCCACTTTGTTGATATGACCGATTCTTACCTCAGTACCAAAACGTTCGGCTTGTTTTTGAAGTTCTACCATCATGGTCGGACCATCTACACCATCAGGATAACCTGGGAAATTATCCACTTCGGTGGTGGTGGTCAATTGTCCTCCAGGTTCCATTCCGGTATACAATAATGGTTTGAGGTCTGCTCTTGCAGCATAAATGGCGGCAGTGTATCCCGCAGGACCACTTCCAATGATTAATGTTTTGACTTTTTCCATACAATTACAAAAATAAATCCAAAATTGGGGAAATAAAATATTAGTTAATATCTAATGATAAGTCAAACTCTTTTTTTTTAAGATATTTTTTGTTCATTTGAAAAAAAATAGATTTGATCATCTTCATTATTTCCTAAACCACAGTGGGCATGTCCTCTAAACAAGTCGGACTTTATTTGGGTCCAGCATTATTTTTTTTGACCCTAATTTTTTTTAATCCACCAGGTTTAAATGACCCCTCTCGTGCGGTTTTGGCTTCCTCACTTTGGATTGCCATTTGGTGGATCACCGAGGCAATTCCCATCTCAGTAACTGCACTACTTCCTATTGTTTTGTTTCCTCTTTCGGGAGGAATGGAGTTGGCTGATACCACCGCTTCCTATGGACATAAACTGGTGTTTCTCACAATGGGGGGTTTCATCATCGCTATTGCCATTGAAAAATGGGATTTACACAAACGCATTGCACTGAACATCATTCACTATATAGGAACCGACATTAAAAAAATCATTTTAGGGTTTATGATTGCTACCGCATTTTTATCCATGTGGATTTCCAATACAGCCACCTCAGTAATGATGTTGCCAATCGGTATTGTCATCATCAAACAATTACAAGAAAATCCGAACTTTAGCACTGGTGAGCATAATACTTTTGCAAAGGCCTTAATGCTTTCTATTGCATACAGCGCTTCCATTGGGGGGGTTTCCACCCTGATCGGTACGCCCACCAATATGGTAATGGCAGGAGCCATCTCTCAAATTTACGATTACGAGATTTCCTTCTTAGATTGGTTTATTTTTGGTTTTCCACTCTCAACAATGATCCTAATTTTCTCTTGGTATTACTTGACCACAATGGCCTTTTCTTTCAAAGAAAGAACCTTTCCAGGCGGTAGGGAAGAGATTTTAAAATTGAGAGAGGCACTAGGAAAAATAACCTATGAGCAAAAAGTTGTTAGTTTTGTGTTTATCGCTGCTGCCTTTTGTTGGATCACCAAGAACGTTATTTTAAAAAATATTTTTCCCAACATCGATGATACAATTATATCAATATTTTTTGCCAGCCTGTTGTTTCTAATCAATGCCAGAGGCAAAAAGAAAAAAATTCTAAAATGGGAGGATACCCTCAATTTGCCTTGGGGAGTGCTCTTGTTGTTAGGCTCTGGGATGTCTTTCGCAAAAGCAGTGGATAGCAGCGGATTGTCCATATGGGTCGGGAATCAAATTTCTTCTTTTGGGACGCTGAATCTCTTTGTGCTAATTGTTTTACTGATAACAGTGGTTAATTTTTTAACCGAGATCGCCTCCAACATGGCCACCATTGCCATGATGCTTCCCATTTTAGCCCCCATTGCGTTGGAGTTTGACCTAAATCCTTTTGTCTTGATGGTTGCAGCCTCAGTATCCGCCTCCTGTGCCTTTATGCTTCCGGTAGCCACACCCCCCAATGCGGTTGTTTTTGGTTCCGGTTATTTGAAAATGCCCGATATGGTTAAAAAAGGATTTTTATTAAACCTCACCTCAATTGTCATCATTGCATTAATGGTCTATTTTGTACTGCCCATTTTGTGGGAATTGGTTCCGGATGAATTTCCGAAAGGATTAATTCCTTAATTTTAACATGTTATACTTCAATAAATGTCAATTAAAATTACTCGTGTTACCAGCGAATCTTTTGAATGGGAACGACCTGGAATTTGGAATGGGATGCATTTTTATGGCCCAGGAAGACTTCATAAAGTAACAGTCTATACCGATCAGGGAATTCATGGTATAGGTTGGAATGGAGGAACAGCGGCTGTGCGCCCTAACAACTTCTACAGTCTTTTTGTGGATTATTACCGGTCATTTTTAATCGGGGAGAATCCCCTAGACACAAAAAAATTAACTTTTAATCTCGGACAAAAACAAAATAAAATTCTTGGTTCTGCTGGACTACACACCCAAGTATTGGCGGCCCTAATGATCGCCTGTTGGGACATCAAGGGAAAAGTAGAAGGCCAATCAATTCATTCCCTTTTGGGAGGTAGACAAAAAAGAGTAAGGGCATACATTGCTGGTGGATATTACGCAAAAGATAAAGGTCTCGAGGAGTTGCAGAACGAATTATTGTACAATATAAATGAGTTACATGCAACTGCTGTTAAAATTAAAATCGGTGATCCTTCTGCGGGGATCGCCCTGGACATGAAACGCATTGAAGCCTCCAGAAAAGCAATCGGTTCTGATGTTGACTTACTAGTTGACGCTAACTGTGCATTTGATTTACCCATGGCATTGCAATATGCCAAAGAAATGGAAAACTACAATGTCTATTGGTTTGAAGAGCCCTTGGCCATCCATGACTTTAAAGCCCATAAAACCCTAAATGATTCCACCTCTTTGAACCTTGCTACAGGTGAAAATTATTATACTTTAGCCGATTTTGAAACCTTAATAGAAAACAATGGTGCCAGCCTGTTGAATGTGGACGCTACCATTTGTCCCGGTTATGATGTTGCCATAGCGGTGGCTAAATTGGCGGAAGAAAAAGGGTTGAAAATTGCTCCTCATGGATGTCAAGAATTGCAATTGCCCTTGGTAGCTGCCGTTTCAAATGGCGAATTACTTGAATACTATCCGCCAGAGGTAGACGAACTGCGTAAAGAGTTGTTTTATCCCAAGCTAAAACTGGACAGCGATGGTTACGTAACCGTTCCAGATACTCCAGGCATTGGGTTTGATCTCAATATGGATTTGTTGAACCGCTATAAGGTGAATTAATTAGACAAGTCTTTTAGAAAGGTCTTGGATGTTTTCACAACACATCTGCTCCATGACTTGGGTCAACTGAGCTTTAAGAATGGAGATGGTATGATCACCTCCTTTTTTACCCAAAGCCGAAACACCATACATAAAACTCCTTCCCAGAAAAGTAAAATCCGCTCCTGAGGAAAGTGTTCTGCCAATGTCGGCTCCACCACGGATGCCACTGTCCATCATAATTTTGATTTGGTCATGGTATTTAGGGGCAATATCTTGCAAAGATGTAATGGTCGCTTGACCCATATCCACCTGACGACCGCCGTGATTGGAAATGATAATGCCGTCCAGGCCCAATCTTATGGCAGTTTCTACATCTGCCACTGATTCTACTCCTTTGATTACCAATTTACCTTTCCACATGTCCCTCAACCTTTTAACTTTTTCTTCATTGAGTCGACCTTCAAATGTGGCATTCATAAATTTCCCCAGCTGACTTAAGTTAAGGTTTTTTGGCATGTAGGGTTTTAGCACTTCAAAACTAGGTTGGCCGTTGATCAATGTTCTTATGGCCCATTCGGGGCGTTTCATTACCCTAATGATATTCTTAAGCGTCATTCTAGGGGGCATTGACAGACCATTACGGATGTCTCTAGGACGGTAACCAAAAGAAGGCACATCGGAGAGAATAACAAGTACAGGGCAGTCTACTGCATCAATTCTTTTGATCAGATCTTTAGTTACTTTCTCCTCGGCAGGATGATATAGCTGGAACCAAGCACGACCCTCCGTAATGTTAGCTATGGTTTCAATACTAGCTGTAGTAACCGTACTGAGTACAAAAGGGATGTTGTGTTCAAAAGCGGCTTTTGCCAAAATTTCTGGAGATTTGGGCCACATCAAACCTTGTAATCCCACTGGTGATATTCCAAAAGGAGCGTCGTACTCATGTCCAAACAACTCCGTTTTCAAGTTTGCCCCTCTAAAAGGAACTAAATAGCGAGGCTTCATCTCCACCTTTCGAAGTTCTTGAGTATTCTTAGAGAGGCTGATATCTTCATTACATCCTCCATCCAAATACTCAAAAGCAAATTTTGGAATTCTTTTTTTGGCTTTGGCCCTCAGGTCTTCAATAGCTGGATAACTTGGATCGTATTGAATTGGTTTGGTCAACTGCTAAATTATTTTTTCTGATAAATTTTACTAAATATAATAAAAAGAGTTCCACAGCACAACCATGCAGGAAGGGTTAAAAAAGAGAGGAAAACCCCTTGAGTCTTTGACCAACCAAAAAAGAAAATAAAACTGACGAGCCAAGCGAAAAAAACCGATTTATTAAAGACCTCATTATGTTTTTCTGCATAGTTTTTCACTATTCCATAACGTTCGGCAAAATAATATTCGAAAACAATTACAGCACCAACAGGAGCCAGAATAAAACCGTATACCGCTACAAAATCTAATAGTTTCATTGCAAAGGCGGGGAAAATACCTGCTAGGGTTGCCACCGATCCAGCCAATAAAGTGGCCTGAGTAATCGACCATTTGGGAAGAATTGCTTGAAAGGCTAATCCTGATCTATAAATGGTAGGATTAGCTGTAGTCCATCCTGCCAATATCACAGCTATAATTCCAAACCAACCAATGGCATTGAAGGCCAGCGGTCCTGGAGCGACAGGTGGAGCAGTTCCTTCTGCCAAAAAAGTAGCGGCCTCGGGTGATTTTAAATAGACAGCATACAACAAACAAGCAGCAATCCATGCTATATAATGACCGACATACATTCCCGCTGCTGTAGTCCATCCAGATAGGGAAGATCGGGCGTATCGAAATACAGAAAGGTCGGACATACCGATATGCATTGCCGCATTACAAAACCATGACCATAAAAATACATGCCAAAAAGTATATTTCATTTGCCCAGGAAAAGGTTCTGACCCTTCTCCCCAAACGGAGAAAAATTCAGAAAAACTTTTAATTTCCAATTGTTTGGCTGCTACAAGGCCACAGGCCAAAAAAGCTAAAACAATAATTGGAGCCATCCAGTTGGCTACTTTGGATACCATTCCATAACCTTTGGCTGCAATCCATGTAGTCACGCCCCCAATGATAATTACCATGACAACCCAAGTCAAACTATTGGGCATTACATCAGTGAGTTTAGGCATTTCTAAATCAGCAGGAACACCAAAAGCAGTGGCTGATACGGTGATCATCGACCCAGCAAGGAAACAAAAGAGAATACCGTTGGCTACATTATAAAAACGAACCAGTTTACTACCTGATATTTTTTCTAATTTAAAATAAAGCGTTAAACGCTCTTTAACAGCAATATTGGCGGTTATATACCTCCATGACAAAACCGCCATCAAATTCCCTAAAAACAGACCTACAAGCAAATCAAAGGCACTTACTCCTACTGTTAAAAAAAGGGGGCCAATCATAAACTCTGTTCCTGCAGCGTGTTCTCCAGCATACATTCCCAAAAAGCTTTTCCAATTTTTTAATTTATTTTGTGGAACTGCCTCCCTTTCAAATTCAGATTTGGTTTTTTTATCTTTCATTTTATTATCTTACACAAGTTGATAATTTCTTTTAAGCAAATACCTCACAATAAAAAACTATAATGAAAAATAAATATAATTATAAATACGTAGACTATTTATGGGACGAAAAAAAAGCGAAAGAATTCGGAGAGGATCAAATAGCCCTTTTTTTATATCGTTCCAACATTTTAGGCGCCGATTTAAGAATTACTAATTTTGGCGGAGGGAATACTAGTTGTAAAACTATCGAAAAGGACCCTTTAACCAATGAAAATGTTGAGGTAATGTGGATCAAAGGTTCTGGTGGTGATATTGGTACCCTAAAAAGGGAAGGTATCGCAGGTCTTTACAATCAAAGACTTCACAATTTAAAAAAAGTGTATCGTGGTTTAGAGCATGAGGATGAAATGGTCTCTCTTTTCAATCATTGTATTTATGATCTTAACAGTAGAGCCCCTTCCATTGACACTCCTCTTCATGGGTTACTGCCTTTTAAACATATAGATCATTTACACCCAGACGCTCTGATCTCCATTGCAGCTGCTGAGGACAGTGAAAAAATCACTAAAGAAATATGGGGCGATACTATGGGATGGGTTCCATGGCAACGTCCTGGTTTCGATTTGGGATTGAAATTGGAAGCCTGCTTAAATGAAAATCCCAGAATTCGAGGTATTGTTTTGGGGAGTCATGGTGTATTTACTTGGGGAGATACTTCCTATGAATCTTACATCAATAGTCTTGAAGTTATTGAAGCGGCATCACAATACATTGAAAACAAAATTTCCGAGAATAGAATCGTTTTTGGAGGACAAAAAATTAACAGTTTAACTTCCGACCAAAGAAAAGACAAAGCCGCAAAATTGGCCCCTCTTTTGAGAGGTTTAAGCTCATCTGAGAATGCCATGATTGGTCATTTCACTGATGACGATAGAGTATTAGAATACATCAACTCCAATGATATGGAACGTTTGGCACCAATGGGAACCTCATGCCCCGATCATTTTCTAAGAACAAAAATCAAACCTCTAATACTAAACTTAGCACCTGATGAAGACTTATCCAATGACCAAAAGATTTTGGATAAAATATCTAATTCATTTGAACAGTATCGCAAAGACTATCAGGACTATTATGATGACTGTAAGCACTCTAACAGCCCCTCCATAAGAGATGCAAATCCTGTGGTGATATTATATCCTGGGGTTGGCATGTTCACTTTTGCAAAAAATAAACAAACCGCAAGGGTGGCCAGTGAGTTTTACATCAACGCCATCAATGTTATGCGTGGGGCAGAGGCAATTTCAAAATATACCTCATTACCACGCCAAGAGGCTTTTGACATTGAATACTGGTTGTTGGAAGAGGCCAAACTACAGAGACAACCCAAAGAAAAACCTCTTTCAAGGAAGGTTGCTTTGGTCACTGGTTCAGGAGGAGGTATTGGCAGGGCCATTGCCGATAAATTAATTGCAGAGGGAGCCAATTTAGTGTTTACCGATATCTCAGAGGAATATCTAAAAGAAGCCATTCAAACCTACAGTTCGGATCAAGCTATAGGTTGCCATTGTGATGTAACCCAATCAGAGAGTTTGGAAGCAGTTGTAAAAAAGACATCCCTTCAATTTGGTGGTTTGGACATTGTAGTCCATAGTGCCGGTTTGGCCATTTCAAAATCCATTACCGATACCACAGAAGCCGATTGGGATTTGCTTCAAGATGTTTTGGTTAAAGGTCAATTCCTTTTGTCCAAAGTAGCAGCCAATATCATGAGAAAACAAAAGCAAGGCGGAGACATTATAAATATAGTAAGCAAAAATGGACTGGTGTCTGGACCCAACAATGCTGGATACGGCACTGCGAAAGCCGCTCAGATGCATTTGTCAAGACTTTTAGCTACAGAACTAGCTCCGGATAAGATTAAGGTCAATACAGTTAACCCCGATGGTGTCATTGTAGGCAGTAAAATCTGGGAAGGCGATTGGGCAGAAGGACGCGCAAAAGCCTATGGAATTACAGTGGAGGAATTGCCTAGTTTTTATGCCAAAAGAAATCTTTTGAACCAAATCATTCAACCGGAAGACATCGCCAATGCAGTATTTGCCTTTTTAGCGATTTTAGATAAAAGCACGGGTAATATGATCAATGTGGATGGTGGAGTCGCTAATGCCTATGTAAGATAAAGTACCTCAACTATGATTGATTCCAATAAACTCAGGGCCTTTAACGAGGCCCAACTGCCCGACCATCAAAAAAACTGGGATTTCTTGGTGTTAAAACTAATCCAAAAAGGAATGGATATCGATGCTTTAATTGAAGCCATCGGAGGGTTTCAGATCGCCATTCCCAGTTGGGCTATGGGTACTGGAGGTACTCGTTTTGGAAGGTTTCCTCAAGGAGGTGAACCTGCGAACTTGGCTGATAAAATTAAAGATATAGGTGTTCTTCACAAGCTCAATAAGTCCAGTGGTGCCATAAGTCTTCATATTCCTTGGGACATTCCACAGGACTCCACTAACATCAAGTCTTTAGCTAATGAGTTGGATATCAAGTTCGATGCAGTTAATTCCAATACCTTCCAGGATCAACCCAACAGTTTTCATTCCTATAAATTTGGATCATTGTCGCACATTGATGCGGAGGTTAGAAAAGAAGCCATTCAACACAACAAAAAGGTCATTGACCATGGGGTCCAATTGGGCTCTAAAGCATTGACGATTTGGTTGGCCGATGGATCCTCATTTCCTGGACAGCACAACTTTAGAGGGGCATTTCAACGAACTTTGGATTCTTTAGAAGAAATTTATGATTATTTACCCTCCGATTGGAAATTATTGATTGAATACAAACCCTATGAGCCTAATTTTTATTCTACAGTCATACCCGACTGGGGAACATCCCACCTTATTGCTTCAAAACTGGGAGATCGAGCTACCACTTTGGTCGATTTAGGACACCATCTGCCCAATACCAATATTGAACAGATCGTTGCGCTATTGATGCATTTGAATAAATTGGGAGGCTTTCATTTTAATGACAGTAGATATGGGGATGATGATCTTACTGTTGGGAGTGTAAAGCCTTATCAATTGTTTTTAATTTTTTGTGAATTATTACAAGGAATGGATGAAACTTCTAACCCGGAACTCTCTTGGATGATCGACGCAAGCCATAACCTTAAAGATCCTATGGAGGATTTACTGCAGTCCGTAGAGAGCATTAAAATTGCCCACGCTAGAGCTTTATTGGTTGACTATGATGCATTGAAAGAAGCTCAAGCTCAAAATGATGTTGCGACCTGTGAGTCTCTTCTTCAAGAGGCTTTTCGAACCGACGTCAGACCATTGGTTAAAGAGGTTATTTACCGAAAGGGAGGGGCAATAGACCCAGTTATAGCCTATCGCACTTTTGAGATTCGCAAACAACTGATGGCTAAAAGAGGACGCGATTCAAAATCAACCGGTCTGTAATGAAAAAGCAGTGTTGTTTAGTTTTTGATGTAGGCAAGACCAATCAAAAATATTTTTTGTTCGACCAGCAATATAATCTCCTTAAGCGGGAAAAAGTGACTTTACCCAAAGTGGAGGACGAAGACGGTCACGTGGCGGAAAACATCCAAAGCATTGCCTCTTGGATGAAGAAAAGCTTTGAAATCCTTTTACAATCCCAAGCTTTTGAAATAGATAAAGTAAGCTTTTCGGGATTCGGAGCTACCCTGGTTCACTTGGATGAAAAAGGTGAGGTGGCGACCCCAGTTTATGACTATCATAAGCCATTGGAAGCCGATATTTTAACCTCTTTTTATCAGAAATATGGGCCTGAGTCTATTTTTGCCTCACAAACGGGATCACAAAATTTGAACTTACTGAATTCGGGAAAACAGTTGTATTGGTTAAAATACAAACGCCCCGAACTTTTTAAAAAAATACGTTGCACTTTGCACATGCCACAGTTTATGAGTTATGTGTTCACCGGAGAAATATTTACTGAATATACCAGTATTGGCTGTCATACCGACCTCTGGGATTATGAAAAAAAAGACTACCATAGTTGGGTAAAAGCCGAAGGAATAGATCGTCTATTTCCACCCATTGTCCAAACCCAAAAAACGCTTATCAAAAATATTAAAGGTCGAAACATTACTTTTGGTATTGGAATTCATGACAGCTCCTCGGCACTTTTGACCTATCTTATGAAAGAAAAGGAGTCTTTTGTTTTATTATCAACGGGAACCTGGTGTATAAATTTTAATCCGTTTTCCAAGGATTCCCTTTTTGATAAAAAACAGATTGATGCGGGTGCCACAGCCTACATGAAAATTGATGGAAGTGCGGTAAAAACTTCTCGCTTATTTTTGGGAGAAGAACACCGGTTGAAGGTCGAAAAATTGATTGAATATTTCGATAAACCTCAATTTTACCACCGAGGTTTGGATTGTGATCAAGACCTCATGGAGGGGGCACTAAAAAAGAAAAAAAACTGCTTTCGTTGGAAATATCTTGACAACAGCCATGCCCCACAAAAGGAGGATTGGGACTTTCCCAATTTCGAAACTGCGTACCATAAATTGATGAAAGAATTGATCGATTTACTCAAAAATAAAATTGGAGTGATCTGTGAAACTTTACCCCAAAAAATATATGTAGATGGTGGATTTTCGGACAACAAAATTTTTTTGGCCTTTTTAAAACGTGAATTTCCCGATCAAAAAATCAAAGCCAAACCTGCCTCTTTTGCCTGTGCTTTGGGGGCAGCGCAGTTGATTTCTCTAACTAATTAATCCTCCTTTTATGCTTATTAAGCTGATATTAAATTATTTGTTAATTTCAATAAAAAACAATTAATTAAAATTAACACAACCTTATCAAAATGCGTTCAATTTTCTCTTTAGTCATTTCTCTTTTTAGTCTATCGCTTTTGGCCCAAAAAATTACAATTTCTGATCTTGAGGTCGATAAATTAACTACACCAATCGGCATAGACAATCCCAACCCCAAATTTTCGTGGTTGATAAATTCCGATAAATACAATCTCAAACAAACACATTATCAGATTTTTGTCGCCAAGGATAAAACGTTTTCAAAAAATAGTTTGGTTTGGGATTCAGGTAAAGTCAAATCCACTTCATCGGTTTATGTAACTTACGATGGAAAACCTTTTGACTACGACACCCAATATTTTTGGACTGTAAAGGTGTGGACCAATAAATCTAATCTACACAGTCAGAGTAAAATCTCCCATTGGAAAACCGGTTTAATGGAGTCGGAAAATTGGAAATCAGATTGGATTACCGTTCAATCTGAGGATAAGGACTCAGCCAAAAGTCCTTATTTCATCAATGATTTTAATGTAAATAACAAAATCGTTTCCGCAAACTTATACATCACTTCTCGAGGGGTATATGAAGCCTATGTCAACGGCCAAAGGGTTGGGGATTCTTTCTTGACACCAGGTTGGACCTCATACAATAATCGTATTCAGTACCAAGCCTATGATGTTCTTAATATGATTTTTAAGGGTAATAATAGGTTAGGAGTCATTTTAGGTAATGGTTGGTTTAAGAGTTTTAGACCTAACAATGGGGAGCGTAAGACAGATTATGGAGAATTCACTTCATTTATATCTGAACTCGTCATTACCTATGCTGATGGTAAAAAGGAAAGTATTATAGATGATAATGACTGGAATTATCATTTTGGAGCTATTCAAAGTTCCTCCATTTACAACGGCGAAACAGTCGATTTGACCATACACCCTGACCAATGGGCTCAAAAAAGTTACTCAAGTAAACATTTGAAAAAAGCCCAAATAGCAGAAAAATACAGTGGAAGCCTGGACCACACCAGAAATGAAATGATCAAAAAAAGAGAGGTGATATCGGCAAAAGAACTTATCACAACACCTTCAGGGGATAAGGTGATCGATTTTGGGCAAAATCTTGTTGGTTGGGTACAGTTTAAATCCGATTTACCCAAAGGGTCAGAGGTTCATCTTTACCATGCAGAGGTTTTGGATAAAGCAGGAGAATTTTACACCACCAATTTAAGGAAAGCCAAGCAAAAAAACACCTATATATTGAATGGTAATAAAGAACAAATTTATCACCCCACTTTCACCTTTCAGGGTTTCAGATACCTGAAAGTGGTTGGGGTAGATAAAATTAGTCTTGACGATTTCCAAGCGGTAGCGCTCTATTCAGACATGGAATTTACGGGTCACTTGACCACTTCAAATGATTTTATCAATCAGCTACAGCAAAATATCCAGTGGGGGCAAAGGGGCAACTTCCTTGACGTTCCCACCGACTGCCCACAGAGAGATGAAAGACTGGGATGGACGGGAGATGCACAGGCCTTTTTTAATACCGCAGGGTTTAATATGGATGTCAAAAACTTTTTTGACAAATGGCTTGTAGACTTGACTTTTGACCAGCGGATTGACGGAGCCGTTCCCGGTGTGGTTCCCCATAACAATTACTTAGACCTAAATACTTCTGAAAAAATCACTGGCTCGTTTGGCAGAACGGGATGGGCCGATGCGGCCACCATCATTCCATGGAACTCCTATCTTATTTACGGTGACAAAGCCACCCTTGAGCGACAATATCAAAGTATGAAAGACTGGATTGGATTTATGACCCAAAACTCTGTCAATGATCTTTTTATAAAAAAGGACCACTGGGGGGATTGGCTGTTTTTTTCTAGAGATGATGATAACGGTGGAAATTCGGCCGTGACAAGCAAAAAAATCATAGCCCAAGCATTCTATTGTTACTCCACACAATTATTGCTCAAATCTGCTAAGGTTTTGGGCCATGAAGAGGATATAAAAACCTACACTGAACTCTACCAAAAAATTTACAATGCCTTTAATAATGAATTTGTTACCAAAAACGGCATGCTGATTTCCGACACCCAAACGGCCTATGTATTGGCTCTACAATTCAACCTCCTTTCTAAGGAGCATGCCAAAGTTGCGGTGGAAAGATTGGTGGACAACATCAATGACTATGGACACCTGACCACCGGATTTTTAGGCACACCTTTCTTGTGTCATGTACTGTCAGATAATGGTAAGGAAGAAGAGGCAATCAAATTGTTGTTGCGCACCCAATACCCTTCTTGGTTGTATCCCGTCACCAAGGGTGCCACCACCATTTGGGAACGTTGGAACGGCATCAAGCCTGACGGTAGCTTTCAGTATCCCAGCATGAACTCCCTCAATCACTATGCCTATGGTGCCATAGGTGAGTGGATGTATGCCAACTTGATGGGGCTAAAAATCAATGAGGAAACCCCAGGTTATAAACGTTTTACAATAGAGCCTCTCTTTGACAAAAATTTTGATCATATCGATGGAAGTTTTGATTCCCAATATGGAAGAATTGGAGTAGAGTGGACAAGAAAAAACGGAAAGCTACAATTATTCATGGAAATTCCCTCCAATACTTCCTCTGATGTTGTTCTCAACAAACCTATGGACGGAAACTGGAAATTGGACAATACTAAGTTGAACAACACCATTTTAAAACGCGTGGATACCAAAGTTCAAACTATATTACTTTTAGGGTCGGGGAAATACAACTTTTCTTTTGTAGCGAATTGATTTATTGAGAGTATTCCGCAATTTTGAAGTCAAGCTTTTCTTTCATTTCAATCACCACATTGGCGTGGTCTGGATTACTGGCCAAATTATCTAATTCCTCTGGATCAGAAACCAGATCATACAACTCTTCTTGGGCCTCGATATCTCTGTACCTCATGTATTTCCATTTTTCGGTGCGTAAGCCTTCACTGGAGGGTATGGGATCAAAGTCCCATAAATGCTCTATCAATAAGGTCTCTCTTTTGTTGGGAGATTCTCCTTTGTTGACATAAGGCACCAAACTATTCCCGTGGGTTTTTAAGGCAGTCTCAGCTCCAGCAAAATCCAAAATTGTGACCGCTAAATCTACATTGGCCACCATATCACTTACATCGTGGTGACGATTCACCCGAGGATCAAAAATAATGAGCGGTACCCTCACTGAGTTGTCATACATCAACCACTTTCCCGCCATTTGTCGCTCTCCCAAAAAATAGCCATTATCACCCATCCAAATTATGATGGTATTGTCTGCTATACCTTTTGCTTTAAGTAGTGTTCTGATTTTACCTAACTCTCTATCTACACCACCGATCATTCTGTAATAGCCTTTTAGACTTTCTTGATAACGCTCTGGTGTATCGTATCGCCAATACCATCGAGTTCTATTGAATCCCTCTCTGATTCCTTTAGGCAAAGCTGCAAATTGATCATCATTTGCATTTTTAGGCCCTGGTATTTTGATGTCTCGGTAGTAATCATCCACTTCTTGCTGCCAGAAATATTGTTTTTGAATTCCCTCCCACGCACCATCGTGTGCATGAGGGGCACTAAAACTAATCGATAAACAAAAGGGCTGATCTATGGAAGTTTGCTCTATGAAATTTAAGGCTTTATGACCCGTATAACGGGTCAGGTGAACCGTATCTTTTCCAATCGTTTTGTAGTAATAGCCTCTGTGGTCTTTAAATCCATTGTTACGGTCAAAGGCTTCATATTCGGAAAAAGATTTGGTCAAATCACCATTATTTTTGATGCCTAGTTTTCCAAAAAAACCCGTTTTATAACCTTTTTGCTTAAGCTGATGGGCATAATTTTGCTTGTTGTAGACTGAATCAAGTACCGTTCCACCCAATGTGAATTCGTGCTTACGCTCATACAAGCCTGAAATGATAGTGGCTCGACTGGCCCCACATATTGGGGTGGTAACAAAAGCCTTGTTAAAAAAGGTTCCCTCTTTTGCCAATTTATCTTGCTCGGGCGTAATGATGATCTCATTGCCCGCATAGCCTATTGCGTCCCATCTCTGATCATCGGTAACAATAACAATGATATTAGGTGGTATTGGCACCTCTGATTTTGGTTTACATGAAAAAAATATTAGTAGAAAGAGGACGATACTAATTATTTTACTCATCATAATGAGAAGACTTTATTTAGATTTAATTGTTTGGGAGAATGGTCGGGTTGAGTTTCCATCAGATCACTCATATATTCCCACCACTTTTGTACTAGAGGATCTTGTCCCAGTGATTGAGAGTTATTTCCGTCTGTTTCCTGAAAAGCAAAAAGACAGTTAGACTCTGGGTCGTGGAATATATGATAGGCTACAATTCCTGCTTCATTTAGCAATACCGTTAATTCCGGCCATAACTCGTCATGTCGTTTTTTGTACTCCTCTACCGTCCCCGGTTTTAAATACATTTTAAAGGCTAATTGATCCAATAGTATCTTGGTTTTTAACTTTTAAAATAAATCTATTGGCCGCCACCAATGGTCAATTTCAACACTCATTTTCGCTACAATCTCAGGGTGATCTTTTGCCAAATTAACTTGCTCCTCAGGATCATCCTCCAAGTTAAATAATTGGATCTGGTTTGAATAAAACCCAAAATAATGCTCCTTAGGATCTGTGAACTCTCTTATCACCAATTCCTTATTTGGTACCATTAGTTTCCATTTTTTATTCAGTGCAATTTTATACAAAACGGTTTCCGATGGTTTTTTCACATTCAAAATATCGTGGTTATAACATTCAATGAAAAGATTTTCCCTTTCATTCAATTTTTCTTTGTCCAGTATATTGATTCCGGGTAGCTCATTATCATCAATATCTAAAAATTGGAGCACAGTTGGCAGCAAGTCAATATTACTGACAGGGTTATATTGATTCATTTCTGGCTGGATAACTCCAGGGAGCCTGAACATTATCGGTGTTCTAACGCCTCCTTCGTATGGTGCTCTTTTTGATCGAGGTGCATATCGATTGTGTTTTTCGGACTGAATCCATCCATTATCAGTTGTATATACAATAAGGGTGTTTTCATCGAGCGATTTTTCTTTCAAGTAGCCCAATAAATCCCCAACCGTTTGATCTAACCATTCACACATCGCCCAGTATTTAGCAACACTTTGATTGGGCGCTTCCTTCATATATTTTTCCAATAAGGCCTGTGGAGGATTATGTGGAGTATGGGGCAAAAAAGGCGCGTACCATAAAAAAAATGGAAATTTTTTCTCTTGAGTTTTATTTATAAAATTAAAGATTGGATCCATCCCTTCCCTGCCGATTTTTAGCCCTTCATCCCCGTGCCTTCCATTTCTCTTGTAATCTCCATGGGTCATTCCATCATCAAATTTTCCTTCTTTCCATGACCCCAACCACCATTTTCCAGATTGAAAAGATCGGTATCCCTTTTCTCTCAGATAATCTGTTAAAAGCTTATTGGTATAAAACTTTTTCTTAATTACATCAAATTGATCATTTCTTTCCTTACTAAAAAGATAATTGACCGATTTTTTCTTTTTGTTTTTTTTAGACGATTTTTTATAACCATTTTTGATCCATTCACTTGCATCTCGATTTGAATTTCCTGCATCATTACCAGTTTGTGAATGTTGAAAAGCATATTTGCCAGTAATTATACTTGCCAAAGAGGGACCACAAAGTGGACTTGTTACATAACCTTTAGTATAGGTAGCCGATTCTTTTGCCAACTGATCTATATGAGGGGTTTTGATATGGGGATGTCCCATAAAACTATAATCACCCCAAGACTGATCGTCGGAAATTATAAAAATGATATTGGGGGGCGTGTTTGTTCCAATTTTTTTCTGAGGTATATTAAAACAGCCACAAAACAGAAAAGTCAAAATCAAAAAGAAAAAATTATTCATATTCATCGTGTTTGATTAATTATTTCCAAGTTAATAAATTATTTAGGATCAATCCAGCGGCTATAAATACCTTTCCTTTAAGATTGTACGTTCCACCTTAATATCCATTAATTTAATTTCTTTTTTTCTAGTATATGAATTTAATCATAGTACTTCCTTCTTAAACTTTCCTTAGGAGGTCTATCTTTCAACTTTATTCGGGGAATATTTTCATTCTTAAAAAATTTTAAATTCAGATAATAGGCGTTAAATTGGAGATCCTTAAACTAATCATTTATATGGTTTAGATAAAAAAATGAGAATAACAGAAACCCACAATATGCGTTTAAAAATAACATTAATTACGTCTTTCGTTTTATTATCCTTGTTGGCTTGCGTGGAGCAAAATAAATCCACTAAAATGGAGGATTATATCAACGAAATTCCTTTAGTAGACTATGTAAATCCATTAATGGGAACAGACTCTGCTTTTGATTTGTCTAATGGAAATACATATCCTGCAATTGCTACTCCTTGGGGGATGAATTTTTGGACGCCCATGACCTCAAAAATGGGGGATGGATGGACCTTCAAATACGATGAAAATAAAATTAGAGGGATTAAGCAAACTCACCAGCCCAGCCCTTGGCTTAATGACTACGCTGCTTTTTCTTTGATGGCTGTGACGGGAGATTTAAAATTCGAAGAGGAAAAACGCGCTTCTTGGTTCTCTCACAAGGCCGAAACCGCAAAACCCTACCACTATAAAACTTACCTTGCAGACTATGACACCTCTGTTGAGGTAGCTCCAACCGAGCGTGCCGCTCACTTCAAATTTACTTTTCCAGATGCCGAGGAGTCGTTTATCCTATTAGATGCCTTTAACAAAGGCTCTATGGTAAAGATAATTCCTGAGGAGAGAAAAATAATAGGTTATAGCCGAAACAACCACGGGGGAGTCCCCAAAAATTTCCACAACTATTTTGTTGCCCAATTCGATAAAGATTTTGAATTATATCACACCTGGGGCGATGGATGGGAGCTGTCCGAAAATTCAACTGTAAATGAGGGAGATCATGTAGGTGCCATAATTGGTTTTAAAACTCTGCGGGGGGAGACCATTCAAGTAAAGATTGCTTCCTCTTTTATCAGTCCCGAGCAAGCGCAGTTGAATCTCGATCGTGAGATAGGCAACGATGATTTTGATCACACAAAACAAAAAGCAAAAAATGCTTGGGAAAAAGAACTGAGCAGAATCAAAATTTATGACGAGAATATCGAAAAAATTAAGACCTTTTACACTTGTCTATATAGGGTATTACTTTTCCCAAGAAAATTTTATGAAATCGACAAAAACAATGCGGTAGTTCACTACAGTCCATACAATGGAGAAGTCCTACCTGGGTATATGTTTACTGACAACGGCTTTTGGGACACTTTTCGTGCTGTTTTTCCCTTTTTTAATTTGATGTATCCTGAACTGAACAGTCATATAATGGAAGGCTTAGCCAATACCTATAAAGAATCAGGCTGGTTGCCTGAATGGGCAAGTCCAGGTCATAGAAATGTAATGGTCGGCTCGAATTCTTCTCCAATTATCGCCGATGCGTTTTTGAAAGGGGTAAAAATGAAGGATGCAGAACTTCTACATGAGGCCATGCTAAAAAATGCAATGACTTCAAAAAATAGACCCCAGTCCAATGGAAGGGTTATCAACTCGGTAGGGAGAGAAGGGGTAGAATATTACAATGAATTGGGCTATATCCCCTATGATGTAGGGATCAACGAAAATGTGGCCCGTAGCTTGGAATATGCTTATGCTGATTTTACATTAGCACAAATGGCACAAAAAATGGGGAAGCAAGGTTTGGCCAAAAAATTCTTCGAGAAATCCAATAATTACAAAAAACTATTTGACCCATATACCCAATGGATGCGTGGTAAAAACAAAGATGGTACATTTCAATCTCCATTCAACCCCCTAAAGTGGGGAGATGCCTTTACCGAGGGCAACAGTCTGCATTATACTTGGTCTGTTTTTCACGATATAGAGGGCTTGATCCAACTGATGGGTGGAAAAGAAGCTTTTACCGGAAAATTGGATGCAGTATTTGAGATGCCTCCCAAATTTGATAACTCCTACTATGGATTCACCATCCATGAAATTCGTGAAATGCAAATCGTCAATATGGGAAATTATGCCCACGGAAACCAACCCATTCAGCATATGATATATTTGTATAATTATGCTAATCAAGCCTACAAGGCCCAGGAGAAAGTCAGGAATGTATTGACTAAATTATATGCCCCTACTCCAGATGGATACTGTGGGGACGAGGATAACGGTCAGACCTCAGCGTGGTATGTGTTTAGCGCTTTGGGTTTTTACCCTGTTACCCCAGGAGTAGATCAATATGTAATAGGAAGTCCCCTGTTCAAAAAAGCAATCCTGACCTTACAAAATGGTAACAAATTCACGATTTCAGCACCTAACAATAGCAGGAAAAATCTATATATAAATTCTGCAACTCTCGACGGAGAAAGATGGGGTAACAGCTACATAGAATTTGATCGTATTCAAAACGGAGGATTTCTAGAATTTGATATGAGTCATATTCCCAATAAGAGTTGGGCGAGTAAACCAGATAATGTTCCTTTTTCAATGAGTAATTCAATGTCGAAATGATCCCCTAAAATTCCATAATTTGAAAAAAAATTAATTTAAAAAAAGTACGGTAGGGGGATTTCTGAATTGGGTTCTAAGTGAAGCCGAAAACTTATTCTAAATGAAAAAAAAATTCACCTTTTTAAATTGCTATTTTTTAAGCATTCTCTTTTCGTTAGCTACGTGTAGCAATGAGAGTGGTGAGTTAGATGAATACAATAAAACAGATATTAAAGGCCCTAAAACCTGGGATCAAGAAGTCGAAACATTGACCCACGACAGCCTTGTAAGGGAATATGTTCTTTATATCCCAAGTAACTATGATGAGTCAATCACTTATCCTTTAATGTTAAATTTTCACGGTTTTGGTGGTGAGGCAGGCCAATATATAAGCTATGCCGATATGAGGTCTTTGGCAGATACCGAAAACTTTATTTTGGTCTATCCACAAGGAACTCTATCTAGTGGGTTCCCCCATTGGAATCCCTCTTTACCTACCTCCGATAACAAAAGCGATGTCGATGATTTGGGTTTTGTTGAGGCACTTATCAGAGAACTTTCTTCCAATTACAATATTGACTTGGAGCGTGTCTATGCATGTGGGTTTTCCAATGGAGGGATGATGGCCTATGGTCTTGCCCAACACAAAAGTGAGCTTATTGCAGGAATCGCCTCTGTTTCGGGGGTAATGTTGGAAAGTGATGTTAAGCCCATTCACCCAATGCCTGTTTTAATCATTCATGGTACCTTGGATGGTGTGTTACCATATAGTGGTAATGGTTACTACAATTCTATTCAGCACATAATTGATTTCTGGAGGGATTTTAATAACATTAATACAGATGCTAAATATAATAGTGAAACCATTAATGGAACAATTATTGAACATTACCTTTTTGAATCAGGAGATCAAGGTGTTTCTGTGGAACACTACAAAGTAAACGGAGGAGATCATGTTTGGTTTGACATCCAATACCAGGGCAACGTTACAGCCACACTGATCTGGGATTTTCTTTCCAAGTTCGATATCAATGGTCTAATAGACTAACCAACTCAATGGATCTATTTAAAAATAATATCTCTTACAAAGGCTCATTTCCCATCACTATGATCAGCCTACTATCCGCTTTTATATCCTCAAATTGAATACTCATTGATTTTTCAACCCTTTCATCTAAGAGTACTTTTTGTACATATTTGTTTTCCATTGAATGATTCAGTACTTTGATGGTAAAGTTTCCCTTTTCAAGTAATAAAGTTGCTTTATCTACAATGGGTCTTCCAACATAAAAAGTATTACACCCTGGTGTCATCTGATAAAGTCCAATGGCATTCATTATATACCAAGCAGACATCTGACCGCAATCCTCGTTTCCTATGATACCCCCAGGTGAAGGGGTATAAAACGAATTCAAAATAATATCCAATATCTCTTGCGTTCTCCAGGGACGGTCGGTAAATTGGTAAAGATAGGGTATATGATGACTGGGTTCATTTCCATGAGCGTATTGACCAATGAGTCCTGTAATGTCACCTGAGGCATTTTCTCCCGTCACTTTTGAGGAGGTGGTAAACAACTTATCCAACCAATCTCCGAAGGCTTTTTTTCCACCCATCAATTCAGCCAATCCATTTGGATCATGCAATACAAAAGGAGTCCATTGCCAAGAGTTGCCCTCAACAAAAGCACTCTCCATGTGATCAGAAAAGTTGGGATCAAAATTAGGGTCCCAACGACCATCGGACATTTTTCCCCGCATAAAAGAAGTTTCTTTATCAAAATAATAGGTATAAGCCTTCCCTTTTGCTTGGTAGGCTTGTACCAATTCTTCAGCTCCTAAATAGTCTGCCATTTGTGCGATACACCAATCATAATAGGCCATTTCTAGTCCATAGGAAACGGATTCTTTACATTTATCCATAGGTACAAAACCTAAGTTCTCTTTGTATTTGATATGCTCAGGCATAACGTTTTCTGCTCTTGTACCCTTGTGCTTTATTCTGAAATCCTCTTGCCATTTTGAACTTTTAACACTTGCGTTAAGCAACTTTTCGGGAACAGAGTCAAGCAGTCCTTTTTTCATGGCATCGGCAATTACCGCTGTAGCGGGGTAGCCTACCATAGTACCCGTATAATTTCCATTCAAAAACCATTTGGGCAGCAATCCCCCTTCATCTGATTGGGATAATAAATCATAAACCCATTCTCTTACTTTTTGAGGACTCATTAGTGTCATCATCGGGAACCATGTTCTAAAAACATCCCACAGTGAGTATGCGGAATACCTTTGGTTTTTTGAACCCACTTCAATTGTACCGTCCATTCTACGATACTCTCCATTTGCATCACCAAATAGAAAAGGTGCCATATGACTATGGTACATTGCAGTATAAAAGTTTTTGAGGACTTTCTCCTCTTTGCTTTCAATTTTTATTTTATTCAGTTGGGTGTTCCATACCTTTTTGGCTTTACCTACTACCTTATCAAAAGAATCTTTGCTGTTCAATGTGGACAAGTTAACTTTCGAACCTTTTGCGCTGGTGTAGGAGATACTCACTTGTATATTTAGGGGATTTGATAAGGATCCAAATTCAATATAGGTAATTAAGTTTTTCCCATTTACTTTTTGGACATTAGAAACTTTTCCATCCTCTACGATTTGTTTTTTGACAATGGGTTGATCAAATTTTGCCGTAAACCAAACGGGATCATCTTTAGCCCATCCACTTGTTTTTCTGTACCCTATAACTGTAAAATCGTCTATAAATTCTATTTCACTTTCAATGAGTGAATGTCCCCAGTCGGGTTGCAATACATAAGATAAATCAATCATCAATTTTGCATCTGCTGATTCAGGATAGGAATACCTATGCCATCCAACCCGCTCCGTAGTGGTCAATTCACACAGGATGTCCCAAGGTTTTAACTGTATCGAATAGTAACCTACTTCTGCTGTTTCATTTTGATGTATCAGTTTACCTGTAGGCTTATTTTCAACCGCGCCAGTAAAGGGTAAAAAGAGAAAATCTCCAAGGTCTCCAATTCCCGTTCCACTAAGGTGGTTATGACTAAAACCATAAAGGGTTTTATCATCATAGTGATAACCACTACTGGCATCCCAACCCATGATATGCGTGTCTGGACTCAATTGAATTTGTCCGTGTGGGAGAGTAGGCCCTGGAAAAGTATGTCCATGAAAACCCGTTCCAATAAATGGATCGACAAATTGGGTTAAATCGGGAATCTCCTCTATTATAGGATTTTTTTGTTCACAGCCACTAAGACCAGTAGTTAATATAAAAAGAAAAATAATAACTGTAGGTTTTATCATGCATTAGATTTAAAAATTCACAATGCTGCAATTACTCTTTAGTTGTTCATATAATATCTAAAATAAGAAATTATTAAAACAATGGGGCGGTTTTATTACACCCCAAATTTAAATATAATCAATAGTTTTTGAGAAATTTGCTACCTTTTTAATCAAAAGTTCTGAGCATTACCTGTTTTCATTTCAAATAATATTCCAAATAAATTTTTTTAAATTGTTTGCATGTATTTGAAAATAAAGACCAACTGCATATCTAATGATGAAATATATAGTATGTGAAAAACCGGGAGAATTTCTTTTGAAAGAGAAAAAAGCACCTATTAGAAAAGAAAATGAGGCTTTATTGAAAATTAATAAAGTGGGTATTTGCGGTACCGATTTACATGCTTATACTGGTAATCAGGCGTTTTTTACTTATCCTAGGATTTTGGGCCATGAGTTGGCCTCGGAAGTTTTAGAAATTGGAGAAAACCCAAAAGGAATAAAACCAGGAGATAAGGCAGTAGTAATGCCCTATCTGAGCTGTGGAAAATGTATAGCTTGTAGAAATAGCAAAACAAATTGTTGTGAGAATATTTCAGTTTTGGGGGTTCATCGAGATGGAGGTATGCAGGAACAGATTACAGTGCCTGTAGATATTTTATTACCAGCCAATCACTTGACCGATCTACAGATGGTGATTGTTGAGCCATTGGCTATTGGGGCTCATGCTATCAAAAGGGCCAATATACTCTCTGGTGAAACCATTGCTGTGGTGGGATGTGGTCCTATAGGTATTGGAATAATTAAGTTGGCTGAAATTGGAGGGGCCAAAGTTATTGCTATTGACACAAATGAAGAGCGTTTACATTTTGCCAAAGACAAAATCGGAGTGGATTATATTGTTAAAGCAGGAGAAAATGCCATTAAAGAAGTAGCTGAGATTACCCATGGTGATCTTTGTGCAGCTGTCTTTGATGCCTCGGGGAATAAAAATGCCCTAGAGACTGGGCCTAATTATATGTCACATGGCGGTCGTTTTGTATTGGTAGGCTTGTACAAAGATGAACTAACCTTCGCACATCCAAAGGTTCATGCTAAAGAAATGACCTTGATGTGCAGTAGAAATGCGACTACTGAAGATTTCATGCATGTTATGCGTTTGTTGAATCAATTTCCTTCACAATCTTTCGTTACTCATAATGTCCTTTTTTCTGAGATGATAGACCATTTTGATAGTTGGTTAGATTCCTCAAATGGTATAATTAAGGCAACCATTGATTTTAATTAAAAAAATATGACAATCTTAATAAAAAGATAGTGAATAAAGCCCCCTTGACTCAAGGGTTTTGTGATTAAAGTTGATATATTATTTTTAACATAATACTCATTCATTATTTTTTTTTTAGATTTAAAGTATGAAAGATGCGAAATACCTAATGGCCTTTAGTATTCCCATAAGTGTATTTGTAAGTATATATTTCAGAGGAATTTTTTCCTATACCTCCATATTATACGTATTTCTTTTCATACCCATAGTTGAACTTTTTTTACCCACACATCCGAGTAGCTTTTCAGAACAAGAATCCAAAAGTAGGTTGAAAGATAAATTTTTTGACTGGCTTCTTTATTTAAATGTTCCCATTGTTTATCTGACTCTAATCTATGGTCTTTATTCTTTTGCAACTTTCGATATTCAGCCATACGAATATATTGGATTCACATTTTCTTTAGGGATTCTTTTGGCTACAAACGCTGTTAACGTAGCTCACGAGTTGGGACATCGAAAAAATAAATTTGATATTTTTATTACCAGGTTGTTATTGCTACCATGTCTGTATATGCACTTTACATTGGAGCACAATTATGGGCATCACAAAAACGTAGCAACAGAACTAGACCCAGCTACTGCTTTAAAGGGACAAAGCTTATATCACTTCTGGATTACATCTGTTTTTGGTCAGTACAATAATGCTTGGAAAATTCAGATGAAATTGTTAAAAAACAAAAAGTCCTCCTTTATATCATTGGAAAACAATTTACTACTATTTTTGATGTATCAAGGTCTATACCTCGCAATTGTTTACAGCTTATTTGGAGGAGGAACGTTGGTGCTTTCATTTTTGGCAGGTGTTATTTCATTTCTATTTTTAGAGACGATTAACTACATTGAGCATTATGGTCTAAGGCGAAAGAAGATAGGGCATAAATATGAAAGGGTTCAAAACACTCACTCTTGGAACTCAGATCATATTATGGGTAGAATCATTTTGTATGAATTAACAAGGCACAGCGACCACCATTTCCGTGCCTCCAAAAAGTACCAAGTTTTGGAAAGTTTAGAGGAAAGTCCTAAATTGCCATTTGGCTATCCTATGTCTATGTTGTTGGCTTTTGTTCCACCTCTTTGGTTTGCGTTTATGCATCCCGTTTTATTAAAAATGGAATAAAACTAATTTAGTTTAGCTTTAAGATTGAGTAATAAGCAAGGATAAAACTGCTTAAAGTTAGGCTTGTCGAAATGATAAACTGCCTTTTTTGAAAAATTGTAACTATATGTACAGATAATTTTATTAAACAATCAACACCATTTATATAATGTAAAACAAATTTAATAATGATTAATTGTTATGACTATATTTACAATAAATTGGTCAAGTTTATTAAAGAAATGTCAAATTAAAATATTTAGTATTGAAGAAAATATTTACTCTTTTATTAGTTGTTTTTATCTCCTCTTGTAGTAATAAAGCTAAAATTACCATTACAAAAGTTGAAGGATCTCCGCTTTATGAAAATGCTAAATTGTCTCTTGATAGCATTTACCAAAAAGATAAAAATAATTTCATGTTTTCTTTTGAGGTAGATAATTACGAATTAGGAGAGCAGACTGAAAAAGATTTTGACTATCAATTAGCAAATTCTGAAAAGGGCCAACATATCCACCTAATTATTAATAATGATCCATATTATGCAAAGTATTCAAATAATTTTAGCCAATTACTAAATACAAATAATAATGTAATTCTTGCTTTTTTGTCACGATCATATCATGAGTCAGTTAAAAATGAAAATGCATATTTCATTACTCAAATAGGTGAAGGTGATTCTATTGATCTTTCCAAAGAATTATTATTTTACAGTAGGCCAAAAGGTAAGTACACTGGAGAGTCCACTAAAAAAGTTCTTCTCGATTTTTATTTAATTAACACAAAAATTAGTCCAAATGGGAATAAAGTTCGAGCGACTATTGAAGAGACAGAATTTTTGATGGATGAATGGTCTTCTTATTACATTGAAGGACTTCCTAAAGGCGAAATTTCTATCAAACTAGAATTAATTG
This sequence comes from uncultured Bacteroidota bacterium, assembly GCA_902609035.1. The sequence goes on along the minus strand of CACLQG010000001.1, from coordinate 22,159 downwards.
ACAATGATGGAGAACTGATTAACGCACCTTTTAATCCATCTGAGAGAATTGTAATTCTTGAAGATTAAATAGCTTATATAATTTGCAGTTCCTTTATTGTTTCATTGATTGATAAGAATTTCCTTATTTTTAAATTCTTTATTTATTTTTTGATTTTTTGTTGAGCTAAAAAAAGAAAGGGTAAGTGATATATAAGTATATATGGGTTATGTTTCAGGAGAATTAGCTTCTTCAACTTCATAAATAGTAAAATATAAAATAGGTTTAAAATTTCTCTAACTAAACGAAGATGATATGCGTAAGTTATAATAAAACACTCCATATACTTAATTGCCACCTCATTTCTATCTTTTAAACATCTGAAACATTAGCTGAATAAGTATGATTGATATATTCTTTTATCATTATAGGTGTTGGCAATAAAATTTTTAACCATTAATATGACTCCAAAAATATTTTTGAATTGTCTAAATTTTACAATCCTTTTTTAAAAAAAATTCTCATTACATGATTTAGACATACATAAGAAAAACGGTTACATTATAATATAACCGTTTTATTATAAAAGTAGCGAGGGCTGGACTCGAACCAGCGACCTTCGGGTTATGAGCCCGACGAGCTACCTACTGCTCTACCTCGCGATGTAAATGTGAAATTACAAAATTTATAATCGACTACAAAGGCTATTCCAAAGATTGTATCTTTATAGTATGGTCAATAATACTCACAAATCAGGCTATGTATCTATAGTAGGAAATCCCAATGTGGGAAAATCTACCTTGGTAAACGCCCTAATGGGCAGAGATTTGTCTATCACCACTCCTAAGGTCCAGACTACCCGTCATCGTATACTGGGTTTAATAAATGATGATCAACACCAACTGGTATTATCCGACACCCCTGGTATTATAGAGCCCGCTTACGAAATGCAAAAATCTATGATGGATTTTGTAAATGAATCTTTGATCGATGCCGATGTTTTGCTTTATATTGTATCTATAGAGGAATATCAGATTGAAGACAAAGCACTGGTGGAGAGAATTAAAAAATCCAAAATCCCATTGTTTGTACTCCTCAATAAAATTGATACTTCTTCACAAGAGGAATTAGAATCTGCTGTTCAAGAATGTTCCAATGTTTTCCCAAATGCCAAAATCCTGCCTATCTCTGCCTTGAAAGGGTTTTTTATTCCAGAGTTATTAAATATGCTGATTGATCTTCTTCCTGAATCTCCACCATATTTCCCCAAAGATCAGCTCAGTGACAAGCCAAAAAGGTTTTTTGTCAATGAGGCCATAAGAAAAAATATTTTGGAACACTATGACAAAGAGGTGCCTTATGCTGTTGAGGTCATCACTGAATCTTTTAGGGAAGAAAAAAAAATCTTAAGAATCCGTTCGATTATCCTCGTTGAAAGGGAAACTCAAAAGGGCATTATCATTGGTCACAAGGGTTTACTGCTAAAAAAAGTAGGTACTGGAGCAAGAAAAGACCTAGAGTCTTTTTTTGGTAAGAAAATCCATATCGAACTCTTTGTAAAAGTTCAAAAAAATTGGCGTTCCAACCCTCAACAACTCAAACGTTTTGGTTACATGAAATAAGCCAATCATTATCTGATAAATTCACTTACTTTTGAACTAAAATAAACCTTAATGGGGGGTATTGTAGCTATTGTAGGAAGACCTAACGTGGGAAAATCTACTTTTTTTAATCGTATGATTAAAAAGAGAGGAGCCATTGTTGATGCTATAAGTGGTGTAACTCGTGACAGACATTATGGAAAGTCCGACTGGAATGGGATTGAATTTAGTTTGATCGATACAGGTGGATATGCCCAAGGAAGCAATGATATTTTTCAAAAAGAGATAGACAAGCAAGTCAATCTTGCTGTACAAGAAGCCGATTCCATTTTGTTTATGGTGGATTTGGTGGAGGGACTTACTGGAATGGATGAAACCATTGCTCAACTGCTCCGGCGTTCCCAAAAACCCATATTCCTTGCAGCCAATAAGGGGGATAATTCCAAAATATCTCAAAATAAATCTGAATTTTATGCATTGGGATACGACCATATATACACTGTGTCTGCCATTAATGGGAGCGGAACTGGAGAACTATTAGACGACTTAGTCAAGGTCCTACCCCAACAAAGTGAACCCCAAGAGTCATTGCCTAGGTTTGCCGTAGTTGGAAGACCTAATGCTGGAAAATCCTCATTTATCAATGCGCTAATTGGGGAAGAAAGATACATAGTAACTGATATCGCTGGAACGACTAGAGATAGTATAGATACTAAGTACAACCGTTTTGGATTTGAATTTAATTTGGTTGATACAGCGGGAATCAGAAAAAAAAGTAAAGTAAAAGAAGATATTGAGTTTTACTCTGTGATGCGCTCAGTAAGGTCCATTGAATCTTGCGATGTTTGTTTACTATTGGTTGATGCTATGCGAGGATTTGACAGTCAGGTTCAAAATATTTTTTGGTTGGCTCACCGAAACAACAAGGGCATTATAATATTGGTCAACAAGTGGGATTTGGTTGAAAAAGAATCTCAATCCTCCAAATGTTTTAAAGATGAGATTAAAGAAAAAATCTCACCATTTGATGATGTTCCCATTTTATTTATTTCTACACTCAATAAACTAAGAATCTTTAAAGCTATAGAATCTGCAGTTACAATTTACAAAAACAGATCCAATCGTATCCCTACCAGAAAGCTAAATGATGCTTTATTTCCGATTTTCGATAGCCAGCCCCCTCCATCTTATAAAGGGAAGTTTATCAATATAAAGTTCTGTACCCAGTTGCCTACCTCTCATCCTCAGTTCACTTTTTTTTGTAATCTTCCTCAATATATCAAGGAACCATATAAGAGATTTTTGGAAAACAAACTCAGAAAGCTTTTTAACTTCAATGGAATACCCATTCAATTATTTTTCAGGAAAAAATGATCAGAGATTTTCTATTAGATGAGCCAAATCGGACTTAAGTTGCTCTAGCTTTTGAATGACTGTAAGATTGCCATCCTCGGAAAGGTTTTTTCGCTTGAGTTGCTTTTTAGCACCCTCTATAGTCAAGCCTTTTTCCTTGAGCAGATGATAAACTTTTTGGATGTTGGTCACATCCTCAGGAGTATACTTTCGGGCTCCCCCTTGTTTTTTTTTAGGCTGGATTTCTTTAAACTCCTTTTCCCAGAATCTGAGAAGAGAAGTATTTACATTGAGAGCTTTAGCAATTTCTCCTATACTATAGTATCTTTTTTCAGGGAGATTGATATGCATCAGTCCATAGATTGGTTCTCTTGACTGGCTAAATTCAGCATAATATCAAACTCCTCAGCTGTCAAATTACCGGAGTAGTAATTCAAGGGATTTACCCTTTTCCCATCTTTAAATATTTCGTAGTGTAGATGAGGACCAACCGATCGTCCCGTGCTGCCGACATATCCAATAATGTCACCTCGCTTTACTTTTTGTCTTCTTTTAACATTGTATTTATTCAAATGTGCATACAAGCTTACGTAACCAAATCCATGGTCAATTCTAACGTGTTTACCATAACCTGACGCTCTGTTGTCAGCTCGACCCACAACGCCATTGCCCGAAGCATAAACTGGAGTGCCACGAGGCGCAGTGAAATCCATTCCTTGATGAAACCTTCTTTTTTTAGTAAAAGGATCCCTTCTGTAACCAAAACCAGAAGCAATTCTTTTAAGATCGTTTTTATGAATCGGCTGGATTGAAGGCATGGCACTCAAAAGGTCTTCTTTGTTTTTTGCGATGCTTTCCAACTCTTCTAGCGAACGCGACTGAACCACCACCTGTTTGGTCAAAACTTCCAATCGCTTCGTGGTATTGATAATCAATTTGGAATTTTCATAACCTTCCAATTCATCGTAGCGGTTTACCCCTCCAAATCCCATTTTTCTCTGTTCCTCTGGAATAGGGCTGGCCTCAAAATATACACGATAAAGATTATTATCACGATCGGCAACGTTGGCCATTACTTCTTCAATATTTTCAAGTTTTTTATTCAATAACTCATATTGAAACTTAAAATTTTCTATTTCCCTAGCTTGAAGCAATTCGTTGGGTGTATTTAGTGTGTCGGTGTTTAAAAGAACAAACAAAGCCAAAACCCCGAAAAAAATCGTAGAGAGAATAAATAATACTACTCCCGAAATACCAGAATACCAGGTGGTCTTAACAGGACGGAAGGAAAGAGACTCCTTATCGTAAAAATATTTTAATTTCGCCATAGAAAGCTATAAACCTAGTGAAGGTTTTAAAATATTGTAAATATACAAATTATATAAATCATCATCACTCCCTCATTATTCACAACAGCTATCGATCTAAAAAACTATATTTGTACCGCTTTTAAATATCAAAAACCCACTATGAAATCCGCTGAAGTCAGAAGACAGTTTCTTGAATTTTTTGAGTCCAAAGGTCACGCTATTGTACCATCAGCTCCAATGGTCATAAAAGACGATCCTACCTTGATGTTCGCTAATGCGGGAATGAATCAATTCAAACCTTACTTTTTGGGACATCAAAAACCCAAGAAGAATAGGGTGGCAGATACCCAGAAGTGCCTCAGGGTCTCTGGAAAACATAACGACCTAGAGGAAGTAGGAATTGATACTTACCACCATACTTTTTTTGAGATGTTGGGCAACTGGAGTTTTGGAGATTACTTCAAAAAAGAAGCCATCGAATGGGCATGGGAGTTGATGACAGAAGTCTATAAAATCGATCCCGATAAAATTTATGTCACTATTTTCGAAGGGGACAAAGACGAAAACCTCCAAAAAGATACCGAAGCCTGCGATTATTGGAAAACTTTAATAGATGAGGAAAGGTTATTGCTTGGAAACAAAAAAGACAACTTCTGGGAGATGGGAGATCAAGGCCCATGTGGACCCTGCTCCGAAATCCATGTTGATCTCAGAAGTGTGGAAGAAAAAGCCAAAATCCCAGGAAAAGATTTGGTGAACAAAGATCACCCCCAAGTCATCGAATTGTGGAATCTTGTATTCATTGAATTCAACAGAAAAGCAGATGGCATTCTAGAATCTTTGCCTCAAAAACATGTAGATACTGGAATGGGCTTTGAAAGGCTCTGTATGGTATTACAAGACAAAACCTCTAACTACGACAGTGATGTTTTTACCCCTTTAATCAAGGAGATAGAAACCCTCACTTCCTATAATTATGGAGAGGACGAAAATACAGATCGTGCTATCAGAGTTATTGCCGATCACATTAGAACGGTATACATTGCTATTACCGATGGGCAATTGCCCTCTAATACTGGGGCGGGTTATGTCATTAGAAGAATTCTCAGAAGAGCCATTCGCTATGGATTCACTTTTCTCAATCAAAAGGATCCCTTTATCTATCATTTGGTCAATACCCTTAACAACCAACTGAAATCCGTTTTTCCCGAGCTCGATAAACAAAAAAGAATTTCTGCCAATGTTATACGAGAGGAAGAAACATCTTTCCTCAAGACCTTAGACCAAGGGCTTACATTAATGGATTCTGTTTTGTCCGTTTCCAAAGACAAAACCGTAAGTGGAGCCAAAGCATTTGAGCTATACGACACCTTTGGTTTTCCTTTGGACCTTACTGCGCTGATTGCCAGAGAACAAGGATACCTAATAGATGAAGCAGGATTTGATATTCAGATGACAAAACAAAAAGAACGCTCACGAGCCGCTTCCGAATCAGTTACTCACGATTGGCAAATCATCAAAGCCGACGATGAAGAAGAGTTTGTAGGCTATGATCTGTTGTCAACCCCTGTAATCATTACCAAATACCGAAAAGTTACCTCCAAAAAAGAAGGTGATTTTTTTCAACTGGTCTTCAACATCACCCCCTTCTATCCTGAAAGTGGAGGACAAGTAGGAGACAAAGGCTATCTCCAAGTGCCTAATGGAGCCATCCACTATATAGTTAACACCAAAAAGGAAAATGACCTAATTCTACACTACTCCAAAACCCTACCTGTAGACATCAATGCTAAATTCAATGCAGAAGTGGATGAAAGTCAACGGTTTAAAACCGCCTGTAACCACACGGCTACACACCTCATGCACCAAGCGCTGCGGTCTATTTTGGGAACCCACGTGGAACAAAAAGGGTCTATGGTGCATTCGGGTATGTTCCGTTTTGACTTTTCACATTTTGCCAAGCTCACTCGACAGGAGTTGCTCTCAATTGAACAATTCGTCAATGCCCGTATCAAAGAACAAATCCCTTTAAAGGAAAACAGAAATGTACCAATTGATCATGCCCTTTCCGATGGTGCAATAGCACTTTTTGGAGAAAAATATGGAGATACTGTAAGAACCATTCGTTTCGGTCAATCCATAGAACTCTGTGGAGGAACCCATGTAGAAAATACATCCGATATTTGGCACTTTAAGATCATTACTGAGACTGCAGTTGCGGCTGGAATTAGGAGAATCGAAGCCATTACGGGAGAGACTGCGATCAACTATTTTAAAGATCAAGATCAGCTATTACAGCACGTCAAAGATCTGTTCAAGAATCCACAGAATTTAACTAAAGCAGTCACCCAATTACAAAACGAAAACATAAGCCTCAAAAAAGAACTCAACGACCTAAAAAAAATCAAGAACCAAATTTTGGCCAAAGAGGCGCAAGCTGAGATACAAACAATTAATGGTATCGCTTTTTTAGCCAAAGCTGTTGACCTAGACGCCCAATCCATCAAAGACCTCGCCTTTGAAATGGGTAGAAATCTAAATAATCTATTTTTGGTATTAGGTTCCACCAAAGGACAAAAGCCCTTACTCATTTGTTATATCTCAAAACCACTGGTTAGCGAAAAATCACTGGATGCTGGAAAAGTAGTCAGAGCACTGAGTCAATATATTCAAGGAGGCGGTGGGGGACAGCCTTTCTTCGCTACAGCAGGAGGTAAAAACCCTGCTGGGATTCCCCAAGCTTTAACAGCTGCTAAGGATTTAATTCCATCTTAGAGCGCTGAATCGGGAGGAAATTTTTTTAGAATTTCAGCAACAAATATACCAATTCTCTCATCGCGGTTTTTGGAATATTCACTTATACCCCCTTTCCCTTTACCTTGCCAAACCAATTGTTTCGTTTTGGCATCAATTATATCAATATAAAGCACCCCTTCGGTTCTGCTTGAAACCATATTTTGGTTAGGGCTCCAAATCCACGGATTCCATCCCCAGCCCCAAGCACCATAGTTGGTGTTTACATAAATTTTTTCCTTGGCAGTAGTATTGATGCTGACCAGTAAATCTGGCATATCAGATTTCAACATTGATTTTTCGGCCAATTGAAGATCAATTGCTTTTAAAATGCGTCGCTTATCCAGGTCTGAAATTTCAACCTTATCAATTCCGGGTTTAAAGTAAGCAAAACTATTGTATTTCGTAAAATCAACTCCCGAGTCATGGTCTGTAAAAACGCTAATGGAACTACATCCCACAATAGTAATCGTCAGCAAAAGCAGGTAAATATTCTTCATGGTGATTTTTTATAATATAAAAACAAAAACTGTGCCGAAATTATCTCCCAGTTCTGGGGTCAAAGTCATAAGGGCAGTGTCGGCAGTTGCTCCGGCAACAATACCCCCTTTTCAAGTGGTATTTTTCGGTAAAGACTCTATATCCCTCTGGGGACAAATAAAAGTATTCTTCTTTAAGAGGTAAATCAGACTCCATATCTAAACTTTAAAGTTAGTTATTTTTAAATTTATCCTTTCATTTTATAACATTATGTACCTGTTTAAAAGTCAAAATTCCGTCAATCAATTTCTCACCTCTATCAATGGATTTCAAATAACCTTAAAAAGAGAAGACCAATTACACCCCACAATCTCGGGCAATAAATTCCGAAAACTAAAGTACAATTTGAAACAAGCAAAGCAAGAGGGGCAACATACTCTATTGACTTTTGGTGGACCATATTCCAATCACCTGGCTGCCACCGCAGCTATTGGTAAGATTATGAGATACAAAACCATTGGAATGGTTAGGGGAGATGAGGAGCGATCAATGAATCCCACTATGCAATTTTGCAAGGAACAAGGTATGACCTTATTTCCTATTTCTAGAGCTGAATACCGCCAAAAAGATAAGCCCAGTTGGAGACTCTCCCTCAAAAAAAAGTGGGGTGATTTTTATCTCCTGCCTGAGGGGGGAACCAATTCACTCGCTGTTAAAGGTTGTAAGGAAATACTTACGAAAGAAGATGTAGATTTCGACATCATAGCCTGTAGTATTGGTACTGGCGGGACACTGGCTGGATTGATCGAAAGTGCTTTACCTCATCAAGAGGTGATTGGTTTTACTGCTTTAAAAAATTTAAATATTAGATACGATATTAAAAAATGGACTACTAAAGAGAATTGGACCCTAAATAACGATTACACCTTTGGTGGTTATGCTAAGATCACTCCAGAACTGATAGATTTCATCAATACATTTAATAAAAATTTTAAAACTCCATTGGACCCTGTCTACACTGGAAAGCTCCTTTTTGGTATTTTTGATATGATAAAAAATAAGAAATGGCTCACAGCAAAAAAGATATTGGTCGTCCACACAGGAGGACTCCAAGGTATCGAGGGCATGAACCTAAAACTATCCAAAAAAAAATGTTACAAAATAACTATTTGATATTTTTTTTATTGTCATTATTTCTTCTTATTAATAGTTGTGGTAGTGCCAAAAAAGTAAAAATTAATTCATTCAGATCAACGGTAAAAGGGTCCGAGAGAATAAAAGTTAAAACTATGAAAACAGAGATCAAACCTGTAAAAGCCTCTAAAAAACTCTCCGTCGCCGAGCGTGTGGACCGCTATGTTAACACATATGCAGAAGTTGCTCAGCAGGAGATGAATTCATATGGCATTCCTGCTAGCATTACCTTGGCGCAAGGTATATTGGAGTCGGGAATGGGCGATAGCCGATTAGCGACTCAGGCCAATAACCATTTTGGGATTAAATGTCATAATGAATGGAGAGGCAAAAGGATTTACCACGACGATGACAAAAAAGGTGAGTGTTTTAGGGTTTACAAAAATCCCAGGACCTCCTACAGAGATCACTCCCTCTTTTTAACTAGGCGTTCTCGTTACGATTTTCTTTTCGAATATAAAAAAAACGATTATAAAGCTTGGGCCAAAGGACTCAAAAAAGCAGGCTACGCTACCGACCCTAAATACCCTGACAAGCTCATCAGTCTAATTGAACGCTACCGTTTAGATCGTTACGATCTCAAGAAAAGAAAGGCCAATAAAGAACAGCTTACACAAAAAACCTCCCCTGAAAACATAATTCATCAGGTACAAAAAGGCGATACCCTTTACTCCATTTCCAAAAAATATCAAGTCGATTTACAACGCCTTGCACAAGAAAATGAAATTACAAATAACACCATATTTTTAGGTCAAAACTTAATTATTCCCCAAGTAAAATAATCATGCGATACAAAAGAAGCAGTGTCTTATTTCAGTCCGCTCAAAAGTTCATCCCTGGCGGGGTCAACTCCCCCGTTCGTGCCTTTCAGGCAGTAGGCGGAACCCCCATATTTGTCCAAAAAGCGAAAGGTCCTTACCTCTATGATTATGATGGAAACCAATTCATCGACTTCATCTCTAGTTGGGGTCCTATGATTTTAGGCCATGCCTTTGAGCCCGTAATTGAGGCATTAAAAGAACGATCTGATAGAGGTACCTCCTACGGTATGCCTACCGAGTTGGAAACCCAAATCGCTCAATTGGTAGTACAAATGGCACCCAATATTGATAAAATCAGAATGGTCAATTCAGGTACTGAAGCTTGTATGAGTGCTATAAGGCTGGCAAGAGGGTACAGCAACAGAGAAAAAATAATCAAATTTGCAGGCTGTTACCATGGTCATTCCGACTCATTTTTGATACAAGCCGGTAGTGGTGCTGTCACCCTTGGAGTCCCCAACAGTCCAGGAGTTACCCAAGGAACCGCCAAAGACACCATATTGGCGCAATACAATAATTTGGAAAGTGTAAGCCAACATTTTGAAAAAAACCCCGAACAAATCGCCGCCATAATCATTGAGCCAGTTGCAGGAAATATGGGCTGTATTCCTCCAATTGCAGGATTTATAGAGGGCTTGCGAAAACTTTGTGATGAGCACCAATCCGTATTGATTTTTGATGAGGTGATGACAGGCTTTCGATTGGCCAGGGGAGGTGCCCAAGAAACCTTAGGGATCGCTGCGGACATCGTGACATACGGTAAAGTTTTAGGTGGAGGATTGCCCGTAGGTGCTTTTGCTGCAAGGGAAGAAATCATGGGATTTTTGGCCCCAGAGGGACCAGTTTATCAGGCGGGAACCTTAAGTGGCAACCCTCTCGCCATGGCTGCGGGCTATGCCATGCTCTCGCACCTCAATGACCACCCCGAAGTTTTTACAAGCTTAAAAAATAAGACCAAAACATTGCACAAAGGCATGGCCCAACTCTTGGACAAAAAAGGCATACCCTATCAAATCAACCGCTATGGGTCCATGCTCTCACTGCATTTTACAGAAAAACCAGTAGTAGATTTTCAAACCGCAGCCTTGGGTAATAACGATTATTTTAAAAATTACTTCCACGCCATGCTGGATCGGGGAGTATATCTGCCCCCTAGTGCTTTTGAAAGTTATTTCCTCAATGATGCCCTTTCAGAAAATGATATAGATTTTACCCTCAACGCTTTTCAAGAATACTTGGCAACCTTTTGATATAATTTTCTAATCATATCACTTAGATCAATCTAGGGGTATAAAGAGAGAATTGGAATTTTTATTCTTTTCGAGTATCGCCAAGGTTATAATTTTGGACAGACCGTCCTCAAAACAAATTAAATGTCATTCCAATCTACTGGCAAATGTTTGAGTTCAATAGACTTTCTTAATGGCTCTATCATTACAAGAGGAATGGATAAGGGTGAAGAACAGTAGTGCGATATATTGTCTAATAGGGTTGTTAAGTTTGTTAAATAATTATTCTTTAATCGGTAAAAGCTTTGCACCGGTTTCTTTAGAAAAACGCTTCATTTCTTTATGCATTTCCTTTACAATTTCTTGGTTTGATTCTTTAAGATTATAAATTTCACTGGGGTCTATATCCAAATCATATAATTCAAATCCTTTATCCTTGCTATGGCGCAATTTCCATTTCCCTTTCCTAACAGCGTCTAGGTTGACGCCTCTACAATAGAAAAAAGGCGCAGGTGAAGCAACGTTTTCCCCTTTCAGTAAGTTGTGAATATTCCTCCCATCAATCACTCTATCATCGGGTATTTCTGCTCCTGCCAATTTAATCAATGTAGTAAACAAATCCATAGTATTGGCCAACTCTCGTGAAACGATTCCTTCTGGGATTCTTTTAGGCCATCTAATGATGGCAGGAACTCTAAATCCACCTTCATAGGATGTGTTTTTTGATCCTTTAAGTAATCCCGTGCTTCCAGCATGGGTTTCCTTTACTCCTTGTTGTAGCATTCTATCAGGTAAATTCTTCCATGGACCGTTATCACTCGTGAAAATAACGATTGTATTATCATCCAGCCCCGTTTCTTTTAGGGTCTGAAAAATATCTCCCATGCTCCAATCAATTGTTTCAATAACATCTCCATACAAGCCCCCTTTGGATTTTCCTATAAACTCCTCCGAAGTACTGATTGGCAAGTGAGGCATGCTATGTGCTATGTAGAGGAAAAAAGGTTTGTCTTGATGATCAATAATAAATTCAGTAGCCTTCTTGGTATAGTTAATCGTTAAATTTTCTTGATCAAAACCTATTTCTTCAACGGCATTGGAATCTTCATAGATAAACAGTTTATCATCTTCTGTCAACCATGGACACCATGGAAGTATCATATCATTACTATAGGGCAATCCATAGAAAAAATCAAAACCTCTTGCGGTAGGTAAATATTCGGGTTGATGCCCGAGGTGCCACTTTCCAATCGCCATTGTATTGTAACCTTCATTTTTAAGAATTTGTGCGATAGTAATCTCATTGACTGGCAGGCCATTTTTTGATTCAGGCCCAAAATTATTAGGTACATTTCTAATGGGGTATCGACCGGTTAAAAGGGCAGCCCTTGAGGGGGAACACACCGATGCAGCTGCATAGAAAGAGGTAAAACGAATTCCCTCATCAGCCATTTTATCAAGTTGGGTTGTTTTTATGTTGGGATGTCCGTAGCTACTTAAATCTCCATATCCCATATCATCGGTAAATACAATGATGATATTGGGGTGATTCTCGTTTTGTTTTTCAGGATCACATGATAATAAAAGTCCTATCAAGCAGATAATTCCCAATCTTATAATGTTATTATACATTTCTGTATATTTTTAAAATTAACTAAAAAATGATAATTTTATTTTAAAATAGTCAATATTGTAGAATTTATAAATAATTAATTAAGAATAATTGTTTAAGAAACCATGCAATTTTATGCGATTTCGATCAATTAAATATTCTTGATTTAAAAAAAAGTAAGTCAACCCATTTTAACAGAGAGACATCTAAAATAAAAACAAAAAAATAAAAAAGTTTAGCATCAATAGTTACATTAAGTTAAAGAGAGAAATACTAAGATCATCCAATTAAGGGAAACTACTTTTTAATAAAAGTAATTAGGAAAAACACTCGACCCAAAGCCCTTGATCATCTTTTAAGACTTTGACCAGTTTATTTTGAGTCAAGAATTTAAGTGATTTATCCCATTTTTTGTTACTAAGTCCAGCTTGCTCTTTTAAAGTGGTCAAGGCAATAGGACTCTGTTTTTTGAGTAAATCTAAAATTGATTTTTCTTCACTAGATAGCTTTATGGACTTTTGCTTAGGTTTCATTTGTGGGAAGAAAAGCACTTCCTGTATCGAACTATTGTTGGTCATTAGCATCACTAATCTATCTATACCAATCCCGATTCCAGAGGTAGGAGGCATACCGTATTCCAATGCCTTAAGAAAATCCTGATCGATAAACATGGCCTCATCATCACCCTTTTCAGTAAGAGCCAACTGTGCCTCAAAACGTTCCCTTTGATCCAATGGATCATTCAGCTCTGAGTAGGCATTGGCTAATTCTTTACCATTTACCATCAATTCATATCGCTCCGTAAGTTTGGGATTGCTGCGGTGCTCTTTGGTCAGTGGACTCATAGACTTGGGATAGTCTGTAATAAAAGTGGGTTGTATGTAATGATGTTCGCATTTTTCACTAAAAATTTCGTCGATCAATTTCCCTTCACCCATGCTATCGTCTACTTCCAATCCCAAGCTTTTGGCAGTTGATCTCAATTGGTTTTCGTCCATATTGGAAACTTCAATACCTGTATGCGTTTGAATGGCCTCTAAAATGGGTACCCGAGGGTAAGGGGCCTTAAAATCTATGATATTTTCTCCAACCGTGAGTGAGGTTATGTCATGGATATCTATGGCAACCTTTTCCAGCAATTGCTCTGTCATTTCCATCATCCAGAAATAGTCCTTGTAGGCCACATACAATTCCATAACCGTAAATTCTGGATTGTGATTTCGGTCCATTCCCTCATTGCGAAAGTCTTTTGAAAATTCATAAATGCCATCAAAACCACCTATGATCAATCTTTTGAGGTACAATTCATTGGCGATACGTAAATACAGTGGGATATTCAACGCATTGTGATGGGTAAGAAAAGGCCTTGCAGCAGCGCCACCCGGAATAGGTTGTAGGATGGGAGTCTCAACTTCCAAATAATTTTTATCATTAAAAAAACTGCGAATGCTGTTTATAATTTTCGTGCGTTTGACAAAGGTGTCTTTTACCTTAGGGTTTAAGATCAAGTCAACATATCGCTGGCGGTAGCGCATTTCAGGATCATTGAATTCGTCATAGATATTTCCTTCGGCATCTGTTTTGGGCAATGGTAGAGGTCGAAGGGTTTTGTTTAGTAATTGAAAGGATTTGACCAATACCGTCTTTTCTCCCACTTGAGTAGTAAAGAGTATCCCCTCAATTCCAATTATATCGCCAATGTCCAGTAGTTTTTTATAAACGTTATTATAAAGAACTTTGTCTTCTCCCGGGCAAATTTCATCTCGATTAAAATACACCTGTATCCTACCATTGCTATCCTGAACTTCTGCAAAGCTTGCTTTTCCTTGTATTCTGCGTGACATTAACCTCCCTGCAAGGATCACTTTTTTTCCTTCACTGAAGTCTTTCTTGATTTTATCGGAATCTGAATTAATTGGAAATTCAGCAGCTGGATAAGGGTTTATCCCCAAATCTCGAAGTGCTTGTAGCTTATCTCTTCTTACTTGTTCTTGATCTGAAAGTCTTGCCATGCGGCCGATTCATTTCTTCAAAGATAAACAGTCTAAAGTAATCGGTTATCAAATTTCTTATCTTTGCCAAAAGAGTTTAATATTGAGTTTTTGGCGTGTACTTTTATCAATTATTTTTCCCCCTCTTGCTGTGATTGACCAAGGTTGTGGCTCTATTATCATTGTCTTTTTACTGACTTTGTGTGGTTGGGTTCCTGGCATCATTGCCGCTTTGGTTATTTTAAACAATCCTGAGCGTTTGGAATAATGAAGAATAAAAAAATAAAGATAGCGGATTGGGGTTCAGTCTCTTACCAAGAGGCCTGGGAAAGACAGGAAGAATATTTCTCGCAAATCATTTCACGTAAAAGAGAAAATCGAGGACTAGAGCAACCTTTTCCTACAGATAATTATCTATTTTTCGTAGAGCATCCACCTGTTTTTACAATTGGAAAAAGTGGTAAAATGGAACACTTGCTTTTGCAGGACGAGGAACTAAAAACCAAAGGTATCTCTTTTATGAAGACCAATCGGGGTGGGGACATAACTTTCCATGGTCCAGGGCAAATCGTAGGTTACCCCCTTTTGGATTTAGATAATTTTTTTACTGATATACACAAGTACCTGCGCTTTCTTGAAGAAGTCATCATCAAAACCTTAGCCGATTTTGGTATTGAGGGAGCGCGGAGCGATGGAGAAACAGGAGTCTGGTTAGATTTGGACACCCCGAATGCCAGAAAAATATGCGCAATGGGCGTTCGTGCCAGTTGCTGGGTGACCATGCATGGATTTGCACTCAATGTGAATACCGATTTATCCTATTTTGATTATATCATTCCATGTGGAATTCAAGGCAAAGGGGTCACCTCTTTGGCTCATGAGTTGAAAATAGAGGTTGATGAAAAGAATGTAAAAGACAAACTTTTGGCACATTTTAAAGAAATATTTCAGACCGAGGGTCATCAATTAATCTCGTAAATCAGAAGGCTATTGTCCTCTGTTGCCACAACCATCTCTAGCGCCTTGTCCCTGTCACTATTGGTAATATCAACCGCAGATTTGCCATAAACAGGAAAGCCCTCTACCGCTTTGGCATTACTGTAAAAAAGATAAACCTTTTTCTCACTCTTATCCGTAGTACTGAAATAAAGAGTATTATTTAAGTAAAAAATTTTGGGTGGGGTGAATTTACCAATGGGCAACTTAACAGGAATTCCTTTGATATTGAGTAAGTTTCCTGACAGGGTTACTAATGTTTTTGTTGTAGCATCAATTCGATTGTTGGGTTTTAAATTTAAGGCCGAGGACACTTTATTCCCTTTGGTATCAACCTGAATCAATTTACCCTCTTTATCGGTTGTGGCAAAGGTATTCAGATAGGAAAAAACTGAATTGCCAGCAAAGGCTATCTTTCCTTTCACTTTAACGCGATCTTTTCCTGTTCGAGAAACGATTTTGAGGGTTTTGTCCTCTAGAGGAATAAGTATATAATCTTTCTTTTGCAAACGAATGTGTTTGGGGGCTGAAATGATATTGGCATTGACTTTTTTCAGGCTAAACCCATTAAGGCGTTTCCCACGATTATCGTACATATAAAGGGAACGATCCTGAGCGATCAAAAAACGGTAGTTGAGGTTGTTATCATAATCGAAAACAGCCAAAGGAAGTGGATTGGAACTTTTAGGAAGTTTTATGTTAAATGGCTTAAGTATATTCCCATTTCGGTCTAGTACAATCAGTCTTTCAGCAGTTCTAAACGCCAATTGCCAGCGGTTATTTTTGTAAAGGTCAACTTGATGAATTTTTCCTATGATTTTACCCGATAACTGTTTTTTCCAAAATAACTTTCCCGTATTTGAAAACAGATACAGGACATTTTCGGTGTCCTGAACCACAACGTCCATTCCTTTATTCCGATGGTTTTTAAACCATTGCGGAGGATTTTCAACTCCACTATTAAGTACCAAGGTGTATACATTTTTTACACCTGTTTGTTTAGCTGACGGAATGTTTTTTTCAAGGCTGAAATATAGATGGGTAATGTCTTTCTCTGCTACACCTTGAAAAGCTGCGAGTGGGTATTCCTCATACATCAAATCTTTAATATTATTACTTACTTTTTTAAATTTCCAATTTTTTACTAGGTTTTCAGGTTTACCAATCCATAAAAATGAATTTTTATTGACCAGTTTTTCCTTAAGATTTTTGAAAGCAGGATTAGTTTCTAAGGTGTTTCGGTCTAGGTAATTTCCCAAAATATTTTTTAGCCCAGATTCTGTCTCACTCATGATTAAAATATTTTCTTGCCAGCAGCCCCATTTGGGGTTGATTTTGTCAGTAAAAACAGCAAGTAGCACCTTTATATTTTCTGGAAGGGATAATTTGTTGTAAGCAAAATTCCGAAACCTTTTGGGTTCTTCTGTTGATAAAAAAAAGTCGGGAAAGTTTTCTTTTACATCATTTATACTAAATATCAATGAGGCGTCCCCACCCGACTCTATCCAAGCCATTTCTCTTAAATTTTTTATTCCAGACAAATTTGTTTTTTTTACCGCCAAATTGATTCGACGACTTAAGCCTTTGAAGTTACTTTCCAACTGATCAATATTGTCGAGGGGAAAACCTAAATAACTTGAAAAATTATCTGGAACCATCTTAGTGAGAGATAGTTTTTGAGGTTTGATATTTTTAACTAAGTTCAATCCATCTGGAATGGAATCATTGAGATAAGCGACTCCAATAAGATTAACTTCACTTTCTGACACTTCTAAATCCAATTCTATCCAATCCCTACCTGTATTGGGGAATAGGGGGGTATTTGGGAAAAAGGATCTCGTTAGAGGAGTAGAGGAAGGGTGAATTAAAAAATTAATTGCCAAATCTTGGTCCATACTTTCTGCCAAGTTATAAAAGGTAGAACTATTGATTCCCCGTTTTTCATTTTTAAAATTTCGAATTCCATTTTCTACTACCAATTGAGATTCCGACATCATTTTGATGTCTCCCAAAAAAGTGCTATAGAAAGTCTCCCCCCCTTTTTCTTCTAGACCAATGATTTTTCCGCTGTATTTTATAGATTTTTTGAAGGAAAAAATAGAATCTTCTGGACTTCTTTTAAAAATTATACCCACAACATTTTCATTTTTCCCCACAGAAGTAATAAACAACATTTGAGCTGAAGCGCTTTTTTTAGGTATAATATTTAAAATTGTATTTTTTAACTTACTATTGAGTGAAAATAATTTAGACAGAACTTTGGAGGTTTTAAGGGATATACTATCATTGATTTGAGCAACAAGACTTGTGTTCTGAGGGACTAGATCAATCAGGTTAATATGTTCCTTATTCTTGGGTAAACAACCCAGCATTAGAAAAATATATAATAGGGATAAGATTCTCATTATCATCTTAATCAAAAATATTAAATCAAGCTCTCAATTCAATGGTAACACAGTTTTATATTCAACTGACTTTTCAACACCTGTCTTATTGGTCAAATAGGGAGTTCCAATTGCTTTGGTAACAATTGAAAAGATTTCCTATGATGGTCGGTAGTTCCGTTTTTGGCAATTGCATTGGAGTGCGCTTTGGTAGGATAGCCTTTATTTTGAGACCAAAGGTAGCGAGGAAAGTCCTCATGAATTCTTTTCATATAATCATCTCTGTAGGTCTTGGCAAGTACTGAAGCCGCCGCAATATTTTGATATTTACCATCACCTTGGATGACACATTCATGGGGAATTGTCTTGAAAGGGTGAAAGCGATTGCCGTCAACAGCAATAAAATCAAATGACAAATGTAATTTTGATAAAGCAAGATGCATTGCCTTGATACTGGCATTTAGAATATTGATTTGGTCAATCTCGTATGGGTAAACGTGAGCATAAGAAAAAGCGACGGCTTTTGCTTCAATTTGTGGTCGAAGATCATAACGTTGTTTTTCCGTTAGCTTTTTGGAATCATTTAATTGAGCCAGATCTAAATCAGGAGGTAAAATTACTGCGGCGGCGGTTACTGGTCCTGCCAAGCATCCCCTTCCTGCCTCATCTGTACCAGCTTCAACATTTGATGTAATTTGTCTAATCAACAAAGCCATATAATCGTTTAGCTTATTCAACTCAAGTTAATTACAATTATTTTAACTTCGCATCAAATTCATTTTAATGAAGAGACTCCTAATTATTTTTTTGCTTATGGCTGTCTACCTGTCCCATGCGCAAGAAAATAAAGACTTTGGGAAAAAGGACTCTATGCCTAAAAACACCCTTGAAGTAAAAGGGTTTTCTGTCCCGATTGAGGAGGTCAGTGATAGTTTATCCATTGCAATGGATAGTCTTACCCTAAAGGAAGAAAAAAAAATTAGTCGCAAAGACTCTTTAGTTTTTTTGGCATTTCAATTACCCGAACCCGGTATCTTAAAAAATATTGTTTTGGATACCTTACGCAAAATACCAGACTCCATATCGAAAACCATCATTCCGAAATATAAATACATGAAGGATATTGATCTCGATCATGATTCCAGAATATTAACCACCTCATTGATTATACAACTTTTGGATTCCTTTTCTCTCAGGAGAACACAATACTTGATGCGATTACAGAAGATTAGGGAAGTCGCCCAAATGCCTATTAAGGAAATGGAGGAGATCACCATTGAAGATTATAAAATCTCTTATTCGGATGGAACAGAGGTCTTTCTCGATACTACACTAAACATAAAAAAGGATTATCGTTTTAATTATTTACGTAAAGACTATTTTGAGCTTTTGCCATTTGCCAACACTGGAGAAGCCTTCAATAAGTTAGGTTACGACTTTCAAGATCAAAAGATCATACCTGGTATTGGGGCCAGGGCAAAGCATTATGGTTATATTGAGGAGGACGAAATCGGATACTATGAAGTGCCCTCTCCACTCACTGAAATTTTTTTTAAAACTGTTTTTGAACAAGGTCAATTGGTGGATGCCTTAATCACCGTCAATACTTCACCCCGATTAAATATTACTTTGGCACATAAAGCCTATCGGTCTCTGGGAAATTATATCAATACCCTCGGAGGAGCAACCAATCTTCGATTTGCCTCCCAATATACCTCCAAAAATTACCGTTACCATCAGCGTTCTCACTTTGCAGCCCAACGACTCGAAAATCAGTCCAATGGAGGCTTGGACTCCCTGAGTGTATATTACTTTGAAAAGTCAGTAGATGAATTAGAATACGACGGCTTTTTGGATCGCTCTAGATTGACAAATAATGCAAACACCAATAATACTTTGATCGGTAGGCGGTATTTCATAGATCAGCAATACGATTTAAAGTTGGGTGGAGCTGACAAAATGAATAATTATGAAAAACCAAAAGTTTTGACTGTTGGGAATAAATCCATTTATGAGGCAAAACATTTTGTTTTTGATAACAGTGATGGTAACTCCTTTTATGGAACTGTCTCTGGTACAAACAATTTTAGTGTTAGAAACAGTTTAGATATTTTTGATAATGAGCTGTATGTCATTTACAGGCAAAAAAATCTAGGCGAACTCAAAACAGGATTGCGTTTCATAAAATGGGATTATATCATTAGCCTACCTCAAAATTCCAATAACACAGATGAACCCTTTAATCACGGTCCTGAACCAATAAAAATTCTGGCGAATCAGCTCGCTTTATCTGCCTATTGGAAAAAAACATTTTTAAAATTTGATTTAAAGGCTGAGTGTTATTTTTCTGCTAAAAAAGATTATTCAAGTCAATTTATCTCTGGTTCCATTAGCAGAGATTTCAACAACGATTTTTTTACCAAAGTCAAATTGAGTCTGAGGTCACAGGCTCCAAATTTTAATTTCTTCCTTAACAGAAGTAACTTTTTGGAATATGATTGGTATAATCCCAGTCTAAAAAATCAACTTACGAATTCCCTGCATTTTTCTTTAGGACACCCCAATTGGGGTATGTTGGAAGGACAATATAATTTATTGACCCACTACACCTATTTTAAAAACCTTGCACCTGAATTCAGAAAAATATCTTATTTCTATGGTATATCTAGAAAAGAAGAAGAGTTGATTGTTTCCCCAGAACAATATGATGGTACGATTCAATATCTTAAATTGCGTTTTACTCAAGAATTGAATTTTTGGAAATTTACACTGGCCAACACTGCGCAATATCAAAATGTATCAAAAGCTAGTGAGGCAAATGATTTTAACGCACTGAATGTTCCTGAATGGAACCTAAGAAGCTCTTTCCTTTTTTCAAGTCAAATTTTTAACAAGGCCCTTTATTTACAGACGGGAATTACCGCCCAGTATTTTACGGAATTTTACGCCGACAGATACAGTGCAACTATTGGGGAGTTTGTTTCTCAAAACCACACAAAAATCGGAGAATTTCCTAGGTTGGATTTTTTCGTCAATGCAAAAATTCAGCAGACCCGATTGTATTTTAAGTATGAACACTTCAACAGTAATTCAACGGGATACAATTACTATTCTGCACCATTTACTCCTTATAGAGATTCCGCAATTCGTTTTGGTTTGGTTTGGAATTTCTTCCAGTAACTATCTTTAAATCAGTTATCTGAGACTATCTTTCATTGTTTTTGACTGCAAAGCTAAAACTTAGGAGTTTTTGAAATAGTTTTTTAAGGGTGTCTGAAAAAAATTAGTCAAAAATTGCAAAAATAAATTAGTTAAACAATTTAAAAACCTAAAAGGGCTAATTGGCCCTTTTAAAAATATGTTTTATAAATAAAACTAAAGTGCAATCAAATCTCCCGAGGTGTTTTTCTGGGGAAGCTCAGAGCTTCCCATAAGGTAAATATCTATTTCATGCGCAGCTTCACGACCCTCAGAAATAGCCCACACAATCAATGATTGTCCTCTACGAGCGTCACCAGCAGCAAAGATGTGCCGCCTATTTGTTTGATATTGTTTTTCTGCTTTCACATTCCCTCTGGGATCAAAGGTCAAACCAAATTGCTCTGGCAGAGATTTCTGAGGGCCTGTAAATCCAAGGGCCAAAAGCGCCAATTCACAAGGCCATTCTTTTTCGGATCCTTTTACTTCAACTAGTTTTGGGCGCTCTCCTGAAATTTTTTTCCACTCTACATCAACAGTTTTTAGACCACAAAGGTTTCCTTTACCGTCGCTGATAAACTCTTTTGTAAGAATACTCCACTCCCTGTGGCTACCCTCTTCATGAGAGGAACTTGTTTTCAACTTAAAGGGCCAAAAAGGCCAAGGATGATCCTCTGTTCTGCTATCGGCTGGTTTCGGCATTATTTCGAAATTGGTAATGCTTTTAGCACCCTGACGATTGGAAGTTCCAATACAATCCGATCCAGTATCACCACCGCCAATAACTATCACATTTTTGTCCTTTGCTAAATATTTTTCTTCACGTTGGTGTTGTCCGTCAACGGCCTTATTGTTGTGAGGTAAAAAATCCATCGCTTGAACAACACCCTTTAGGTCTGCACCCTCTATTGGCAGTTGACGCTTTACGCTTGCTCCAGTACAAAGAGCTATAGCATCAAATTCATTTTCCAACTCCTCTGCACTGATGGTTTTACCTACTTCAGCATTACATTTAAAAATAATTCCTTCAGCTTCTAAGACTTCTAAACGACGATCAATTACATTTTTTTCCATCTTAAAATCAGGAATACCATAACGAAGTAATCCCCCTATTTTGTTGTCTCTTTCAAACACAGTTACACTATGTCCAGCACGATTCAATTGTTGTGCTGCTGCTAATCCAGCAGGTCCAGAGCCAATTACGGCAACGGTTTTTCC